>NZ_SGTV01000060.1:0-8844 GCF_005435035.1 Halorubrum sp. SD690R
TGGAACAGGCCGCTCGGACCTACGGCTTCCTCCGGTCACTGAACCTTACTGGGGCACCGATCCACAGTCTCGTGGACTGTATCGCTGTCAATGTATTCCGCTAGTTCCGCCAGTCTACCGAAGAGCGATAGCTGAACTAAAAACTCTGAGTATGTCTGACCGAGCAGAGCACAGGGATACAATCCGTGTCCTCCATGTTGATGACCAACCAGACTTCGCCGAAATGACCACAGCGTTTCTTGAACGAGAGAGTGACCGATTCGACACTGAAACGGTAAGTAGTGCGAGCGAGGGGCTGAATCGTCTTGCTGAATCCACATTTGATTGCGTCATTTCCGACTATGAAATGCCCGGGCAGAACGGCGTTGAGTTCCTCCGAGCTGTTCGTGAGGAGTGGCCTGATCTACCGTTTATTCTGTTTACTGGCAAAGGGAGTGAAACCGTCGCCAGTGACGCAACCTCTGCAGGAGTCACTGATTATTTGATCGCGTCGCAAAGCCGTTTAATCTCGTTACGGTAATATTTACTGTAATATCTTCTGTGGCTCGATAAAGCAGTAATCGGCCGTGATAAGCGGTGTATCCTCCGTTTAATTTGATGGAATCGGACTCAGTTTGTCGTGAGATAGGGAACCGAGCAAACTCTAGAGGACTTTGCGACACGACCAATTGTTTGAATACCACAAGACTACTGTCGTCGAATCTGTTGTTCGCCCGACGTTCGAGCACGCACCGCTCTCGGGCCCCGTTGAGGTTACGGGAGGCCGCTCACTCGACAGGCTCCGGGAGGAACGGCGTCGGATCGTCATGGACGAACCGGACTGTGTCGTCGTTCAATCGACGGCAGAAGAGGCGCACGGCCCCCGCCTCTCTGATCGATTCGAGTTTCTCCGCTGCCTGGCTCGGATCGTAGTACGCGGGGACGAAGACAGCCGTTTCGCTCTCGGGCGCAATTTCGACGACCAGCACGTAGACCAGTTCGTTTCCCTCCGCCCGGAACACCTCGACGTCTCGAAACTGTTGGTCGTCGACGAGCGACTCTAGCTCCTCGAACTCCGAGCCGGGGAGGACGACGTCAAGGCCGGTCCGACGGTCCGAGTCGACCAAGACTGAATCGCCGGGATGGAGTTCGAGCGTCGTCCACCCGCGCTCTCGGTACTTCGTCGCGGTCGCTTCCATGTCCTCGATGACGGCGGACCATCCATCTCCCGCCTGTACGTTCGTGGGCACGTCGCCGCCTGCGGGTTCGTTCATACCAGCAGACGCTGGGGTAGCCGTATAAATGATTTCACTGTCCCCAAGATATATTTCCGTGAGGCTCGCTACCGCCGATAGTGACCGATCTGCTCTCGCTTTCCGCGCTCCAAACTCAGTTCAGAACCGAACGGGGCGCGGTCAAGGCCGTCGACGGTATTGACCTCTCGATTGAGCACGGAGAGACCGTCGGCCTCGTGGGTGAGTCGGGTTCCGGAAAGAGCGTCACCGCCCTCTCTGCGATGGACCTCGTCGACGACCCCGGCGACATCGTCGGTGGCCGGATCACCCTCGCGGATCCGGGGCTCGCAACCTCCCTCCTCAACGAGTTCGACGATGCGTACGTTCCGTACCCGTCCGGGCTGATCGATGCGATCGCGGCTGTGAGCAGCGGGCTTCGCGCCGGACGGCGCGTTCCCGACACCCCTGCTGAGCTTCGCGGAATGGTCGATGACATCGCCGCCGAAGCGGACCCAGACGACCTTGCGAGCCACCTCAGAACTGCCGCAGAGCGTCTCAAAACCGACGCCGACCCGAAGACCGTCGGTGACGATCTTGAGGCCGCACTCGCCGACGCCGTCGACGGCTTCGTGTTCCTCGATGCCGACGCCCGAGAGCGGATCCGCGCCGGCGCGAAGCCGAGCGATGTTGATATCGACGAGGGAATAATCGACGTGACGGCAGCCCCCGAGGCGGCCGTCCGCCGGATCCGCGGCGGCGAGATGGGGATGATCTTCCAAGACCCGATGACCTCTCTCAACCCGGCGGTCACCGTCGGCGAGCAGATCGCCGAGTCACTGCGGCTCCACCGGTACGGCGGTCAAAAACACGACTCGTGGCTCAATGGGGTCCGCGAGATCCTTCCGAAATTCGGAGGTCGAGACGGTGAAGAAGAGGTGATGGACGAAGTTGTCAGGATGCTTCAGGCGGTCGGCATTCCGGAAGCGAAACAGCGCTTGGAAGACTATCCACACGAGTTCTCCGGAGGGATGCGCCAGCGCGTGCTCGTCGCTATCGCCTTAGCCTGCCGGCCGAACCTCCTCATCGCCGACGAACCGACGACCGCACTCGACGTGACGATTCAGGCGCAGATCCTCGATCTGATCGACGACCTCCAAGAAGAGTTCGGGATGTCAGTCTTGATGATCACCCACGACCTCGGCGTCGTGGCCGAAACCTGTGACCGCGTGGCCGTAATGTACGCCGGCGAGATTGTCGAGGAAGGCCCCGTAGAAGAGATCTTCTCCAATCCCAGCCATCCCTACACCTACACGCTGCTCGAATCGATCCCCACCGAAGAAAAAGAGCGACTGACACCGATTGAGGGGAACGTTCCTGACCTGATCGGCATGCCCGACGGGTGCCATTTCGCGCCGCGCTGTCCCTGGGCCGAACCCCAGTGCCGCGAGGGGGAGATTCCATATCTCCAGCACGGCCCGAACGATGTCGACCACCGGTCGAAATGCGTCCACGACGAGTTTGATAAGGATATGTACGGGACCGACGAACCCGCCGCTGGTTCCAGATCTGCCATCGGCGACCCGCTTGTCAAGATCCGCGAGATGCGGAAGTACTACCAACAGGAGGATGGCGCGCTCGACCGGATGTTCGGCGGCGGTGACTCGAGCGTCAGGGCCGTCGACGGGATCAATCTCGATGTCCACGAGCGGGAGACGCTGGGACTCGTCGGCGAGTCCGGTTGCGGGAAGTCCACAGCGGGACAAGCGATCCTCCACCTGGACCCGCCGACCGACGGGAGGGTCGTGTTCGCTGGTGAGGACCTCGGATCGCTCTCGAAATCGGATCTGCGTAAGCGCCGGAAAGACATGCAGATGGTGTTCCAAGATCCGATGTCGAGCCTCGACCCGCGGATGACAGCCGGCCAGACGATCATGGAACCGCTGAAGATTCACGGCCTCGCCGAGGGACGCCACCGCGAGCGCGTCTTCGAGCTGATGGACGCGGTCGGGTTAGAGCGCGGCCAATTCGGCCGATACCCACACGAGCTTTCCGGCGGTCAGCGTCAGCGGGTCGGCATCGCGCGATCCCTAGCGGTGGATCCCGACTTCATCGTCGCCGACGAGCCGGTGTCGGCGCTCGATGTGTCCGTTCAGGCGCAGATCATTAACCTGCTGGAGGACCTCCAAGAGGAGTTCGGGCTCACCTTCCTGTTCATCGCCCACGACCTGAGCGTTGTCCGCCACATCTCCGACCGGGTGGCGGTGATGTACCTTGGCGAGATAGTTGAGGTCGCCGAGACGGACGAACTGTTCGAGACGCCGAAACACCCATACACTAGAGCGCTCCTGTCCGCGATCCCGGAGCCCGACCCCCTCGCCGACACAGACGATCGAACGATTCTTAAAGGGGATGTCCCGTCACCGATCAACCCACCCTCCGGCTGTCGGTTCCGCACCCGCTGTCCATCGGTCATCCCGCCGGAAAACCTAGACATCAACCAGGAGCGCTATCGCGAGGTAATGTTCTACCGACAGCGGTTAGAAGCGAGAGATATCGACCTCGACGCCATCGAGTCGGAGGTCCGAATCGAAGACGAGTCGGCGCGGACCGCCGTCGCCGACGGCGGCGAACATCCGACGCTCTTCGAGTACTTCTTCGACGGTCCGCTCTCGGGGGAGGCGCGAGCGGTCGTGGCCGAGTCCTTCGAACAGATCAAACACGACCGGTGGGACCAGGCAGAGGCCACACTCTGCGAGACGTTCGAGAGCGTCTGTGAACGAGACAACCCCGAACTCGGTGAGAGCGGTCATCCCGCTGCGTGCCATCTATACGATGAGTGACCTGTTGACAAGTGACTACAGGACCACTCAGCCGGAGCTTATGACGCGATTTTGTCCTGTCGCTCCACCAGAATTATTTACCTAGCTCATATATGCCGATGTATGTGTCCTGATACCACAGGTACGTCACGACGCAGCTTCTTACAACGAGCGGGCGGCGCGACGGTAGCGACGGCATCGGTCGCCTCTCTTGCCGGGTGTGGCGGCGACGGTGGCGACGGCGGCGACGGTAGCGACGGCGGCGACGGTAGCGACGGCGGCGACGACAACGGCGGCGACGACACGACCTCGCTCCGCTACGGCCGCGGTGCTCACTCCAGTACCCTCGACCCGCAGAACACGACCAGCGGTGAGGTCGCGAAGGTCACCAATCAGGCGTACGAGGGGCTGATCGCCTTCCAACCGGGCGAAGCGTCGCTCGTCGAGTCGCTCGCCACTGACTGGTCGCTTGACGGCGACTCGGTGACGCTCACGCTACGAGAGGGGGTGAGCTTCCACGACGGGTCGGAGTTCACCGCCGACGACTTCATCGCCACGTACCGACGGTTCGTCGACGACGACTACGAGTACCACTTCGCGGACTCCTCCGTCTACGGGCCGTTCACCCTCGGCAACTGGATCGACAGCATCGAGGCCCCGGGCGACTACGAACTCTCGATCACGCTGACCCAGACGTACGCGCCGTTCCTCCGCAACCTCGCGATGTTCGCGGCCGTCGTCATCTCGCAGGACGCGATCGAGGGCGACACGAACCTCGGAGAGGAGATGGTCGGGACCGGCCCGTTCCAGCTCGAGACCCTCGACGACGCCAACAACCGCATCCGGCTCACCACCTTCGACGACTACTGGGGCGAGGCCCCGAACGTCGACCGGGTGCTGTTCCTCACCCGCGGGCAGAACTCCACGCGTGCGCAGGCGCTCGTTGAGGAAGAACTCGACATCATCGACGGGCTCGACCCTGACAGCATGCAGATCGTCGACGGGTCCGACACCGCGGAGAGCCGAACGGCGACGGGGATCAACATCGGTTACATGGCGTTCAACCTCTCGCGGGTTGAGGCGTTCCGCGACCGCCGGGTCCGCCGCGCGATCAGCTACGCCATCGACACTCAGGCGATCGTCGAGAACATCTACTCCGGGATCGCCACGCAGGCCGAGCAGCCGATCCCGCCCGCGCTGTTCGGGCACAACGACGACATCAGCCCCTACGAGTACGATCCCGAACAGGCGCAGAGCCTCCTCGATGAGGCCGGCTACGGCGACGGGTTCTCGTTCTCGCTGACGACTTTCCAGAACCCCCGCGGGTACAACCCGGCGCCGCTGCCGACCGCGCAAACGATCCGTTCGAACCTCGCCGAGGTCGGCATCGAGGTGTCGATCGACGACCGGCAGTTCTCCGACTACCTCACGTACACCAGCCAGGGGAGCCACGACGCGACGCTCGCCGGTTGGTACACCGACAACGCAGACCCCGACAACTTTTGTTACGTCCTCCTCCACCCGCAGACCGACGTGCCGGAGGGGCAGGACTGGGTCTCCTGGGACACCGAGGGGTTCAACACCTCGAACAACGCCGCGTGGGCTAACAGCGAGTACATGAGCGTCGTTGAGGAAGCCCAGCGGACCACGAATCAAGAGGACCGCGCCGAGCTGTACCAAGAGGCCGCCCAGATTGCGCACGACGAGGCGCCGTGGGTGTTCCTCGACTACGCCGACGAGGTTCGCGGCGTCTCCAACCGCGTGAACAACTACAGCGTCGCCGCGATCGGCGGGCCGTTCCTCGAACAGGTCGAGCTCGAGTAACTAGCGCCGAGCGCAGACTTTTTGACCGTCCCACGCGCCCATTTCTCTGAATGGTCTCCAAACGCTTCGTCCTCAAACGGCTGCTCATGCTGTTCCCCGTGCTGTTCGGGGTCGCGACGGTGGTCTTCGCTATTCTCCACCTCTCGCCGGGCGATCCCGCCGTGGTCATCGCCGGCGACCGAGCGAGCCAGGAGTTCGTCAATCAGGTCCGCTCGGACTTGGGGCTCGACGACCCGCTCTGGCAGCAGTACGTTCGCTTCCTCGGCGAGGTGGCGACGTTCGACTTCGGCCAGTCTTATCAGGTGAACCGGGGCGCGGCGGTGAGCCAGATCCTCGCGGATCGCCTCCCGATCACGATCGAACTCGCGTTGCTCGGACAGTTCGCTGGCCTCCTGTTCGGGCTCCCGCTGGGTATTCTCAGCGCGGTCAAACAGGACACGTGGACTGATCATCTCACACGCATTGGCGCGCTGAGCGGGATCAGCGTCCCGATCTACTGGAGCGGTCCGCTGCTCATCCTGCTCTTCGCGCAGTTCCTCGGGCTTCTCCCGACCAGTGGTCGAATCGGCTCCGAGTACTTCGTTGAACCGGTCACGGGGCTTATTCTCGTCGACACGCTATTGGCGGGGAACGTCGCAGCGTTCCAGTCCGCGGTCGTTCACCTCCTCTTGCCGGTGGTGGTGCTCGGGATCTATCAGATGGCGCTGCTCTCGCGGATGATGCGCTCGTCGATGGTCGAGGTGATCCGCCAAGATTACATGCGAACCGCGCGCGCGAAGGGACAGGGCTCGAAGATCACCGTCATGAAACACGGCCTCCGCAACGCCTTCATCCCCGTCATCACTGTGGTCGGCATCCAGTTCGGATCGCTGCTCGGCGGCGCGGTGCTCACGGAGACTGTCTTCGAGATCAACGGCATCGGCACGCTGCTCGTCGACGCGATCAACCGTAGCGACTACCCTGTCGTCCAGGGTACCGTCCTCGTCTTCGCCGTATTGTACACGCTCGTTAACCTGGGCGTTGACCTCACCTACTCGGTTCTCGATCCACGTATCGAACAATGAGCACAGAGACACAGACCGGCGCCGTCGACCGAAGCATTGTTGAGCGGCTGCGCGCGAGCCCGTTCCTCTCGCAGCTCTCCTCGAACCGACTCGCGATCACCGGGATCATCATCATCGTGAGCGTCGTCCTGATCGCGGTCTACGCGCGGATCACCTACGACCTCAGCGAGCTCACGGCGACCCAGTTCGGGACGAATCCCGCTGAATCCCCGCCCAGCTCGGAGTACCTCTTCGGCACGGACGGGCAGGCCCGCGACATCTTCCCGCGCGTGATGTACGGGGCCTGGTACGCGGTCCTCTACGGAACGGTCACCGTCGTCGCGTCGACGTTCCTCGGGGTGAGTCTGGGGATCGTCGCCGCGTACTACGGTGACCTGACCGACAACGTCATCATGCGGACGATGGACGTCCTGCTGTCGTTCCCGTCGCTGCTCTTAGCGCTCGCGCTCGTCACCATCTTCCCGGAAGAGCTGGGCCTGTGGCGGGCCGTCGGGGCGCTAACGCTCGTCTACACGCCCCGGTTCGCCCGCGTCGTCCGCGGGGCCGCGCTGAAGGTGCTCGAAGACGAGTACACCGACGCCACGCGGGCGCTGGGCGCGACGGACCCGCGGCTGCTCGTTCGTCACGTCCTCCCGAACTGCCTCGCGCCGATAACGGTCCAGTCGACACTCAATTACGGGCTCGCGATCATCGACATCGCCGCGCTGTCGTTCCTTGGCTTCGGTGCCAGTCCAGGGGAACCAACGTGGGGCATGATGCTTTCGAACGGTGTCGAGTTCGGGCTGTTCTCCGGGGCGTGGTGGTGGTCCTTCTTCCCCGGCCTGCTGCTCGCGCTGACGGTGCTCGGATTCAACCTCCTCGGTGACGGGATGCGCGACGCGCTCGACCCCCGGATGCGAGAGACCGTTGACTGACCGCGACGGACGGCCGTCCGGACGGACGGTCGCGCGGTGGGTCTGCATCGGCAGCCTCCTCGGGCTCGTCGTCGCGAGCGCGCTCTTCCCATTCGCCGGGGCGCGGCGAGCGACCGACACCTCGTTCGCACTCGGCGTGTTGCTGTTCGGCTTCGGCGTCGCGACGTGGGGCGGCGCGGTCGGGTTCGGCGACTCGATGTCGGCGGTTCAAAGCCATCTCGGAGGCGAGTCTGCGTGGAGCCGCGAGGGCGCGCGACAGGCGTTCGCCGTGTTGACTTGGGTCGGCGCGGGCTGGGTGGGGACTGCGGTCGCGGCGTCGATACTGCTTGTCGGCGTGTAAACGAGACCCACTCCGATAACCCCGTCCCGACAGGATGGTCCACCCTTGGGGGCGGCCATGAGTGCTGTGTTGACTCGATAGAAACGCTGTTACTCTATTAAATCGTGAAACCAGTCGATCACACCGGATTTGAGTGAAAGTGTCTGCTTGGGAAAGGTGTGGAAGCTGGCGGCGCCCCGTCGTGGGGGGGCGGCGCCACGTGCCTCCAGTGAAGATACCGCCAGCTATTCTGGAGCAGCAGGCTCACCACAAACATTACCAGCCGTAGCCCAGCGTCCTGAGAATTGGTGAATGCGAGGCTTTGCTTAGCTAATCGGTGAGCGTGTCGTAACATCGCTCTTGTAGCGTAGATTGTTGGTGAGTCACAGCACAGTTTCGAGGATGGTTTTGAGCGCTTCCTCACCCGGTTTGCGAAACACTTCGGTCGTGTCACAAAGTCCTCTAGAGTTTGCTCGGTTCCCTATCTCACGACAAACTGAGTCCGATACCATCAAATTAAACGGCGGATACACCGCTTATCACGGCCGGTTACTGCTCTATCGAGCCCGCTCTTCGGTAGACTGGCGGAACTAGCGGAATACATTGACAGCGATACAGTCCACGAGACTGTGGATCGGTGCCCCAGTAAGGTTCAGTGACCGGAGGAAGCCGTAGGTCCGAGCGGCCTGC
>NZ_SGTV01000061.1:0-7960 GCF_005435035.1 Halorubrum sp. SD690R
TGGTGGCGATGCCACAGGTGGCGTATACGGAGCCATTGTCAAACAGTGGGACAATCCGGGTGAGAAAGTACTGACGACCGTCGTCGGTCTGAATGACCTCTTCGATCTCGACCTGTTCTCTCGTCTCGTAGACTCTCTCGTTGTTCTGCTGAAATTTCTCAGCCACTTCCGCCGAGTGTAAATCTGCTGCCCGTTTTCCGGCGATGTCGGTATCGTCAGCAATGTCAAACAGGTCCCGATGATATTGATCCATATACACGTACTCGTGATCGGTGTTTCGAATCCACATCGCGGACTCAACGCTATCGTTGACATCCTCCCCGCCCTGAAGGGCGAGGATTCCCGAGCGTTGGGATAATAATTCAGCGGTACACATATATGAGACCCGGTAGATAGACAGAGCGAATGAGTGGAGGGTGGGGCCAGTGTTCGTTTACACTCAGTGCGGCTGAGGACAATGAGAGTCAGTACCGCTGTACCCAGCCGTCGATGTCGGATACAGGATTGTGCGTCTGGCACTGTCCAGAGAGTGAGCGGCCGACAGATGGATTTCCGGATACGGTTCCACCCGACACAAAGTTGCGTGGTGCCGAGCTCGCCAACGCGACACTCCGAGGGGTGGAGTTTAGTGCCGGTGTTGATCTCAGCGACTCGACCTTCGCCGGAGCGACGATCCGCGAGTGTGACCTTGCTCGGACAGAACTCGACGGGTGTAATTTCACTGATGCGTCCGTCGTCGCATCGACGTTCCAACAGGCGGAGCTGAGTGAGGCGCGACTTGATGGGTTTACTGCCATCGATTCGTCGTTCGAGGACGCAGTACTGAATCAGACAGTCGCGGACGCAGGGGTTGAGTTTCGTAATAGCAACCTCGACGATGTGGTGTTTACCCGAGCGACTGTCGATAGCCTCACACTCGATGATACCGTTGCTACGGGGATTGATCTGACGGAGACAATATGCGGGGCTATCAGAGCCACTGACACTGATCTTTCCGACGCGATACTCATCACGACCGATGTCGGTGATATTCGAGTTGAAGGGTGCCGCGTTCGAGGGGCGGTTATCCGACGGACAGCACTTGATACTGGCTCGTTCGCAATGTGTGATCTCCGCGATGCCACACTAAATGGGACATCCGCTGTGAGTGTCGAATTTGATGCTACGCGACTTTCGGGTGCTCGCTGTCGAGAGTGTACTTTTAATGACGCTAGCTTTCGTGGGGCTGACCTGTCCGGTACCGACCTTACCGATAGTGATCTTACAGGGAGTAGCCTCAAGAATGCCGATCTCTCAGGTGCGGTCCTCGATGGAGCAACACTACAGGAGAGTGATCTCAGTGGCGTTCGATTACAGGACGCGTCGATCAACCGGAGTACTCGGTTCCCCTCGCTGACCGAGCTTGAACAGAGGGGTCTCGAGGTTCCAGAAATGCTCGGCTTGTACCGAACGCTTGTGGGGTTGCTTGAGGATGAGGATCTAACTGACGCCGCGTTTCGGCGTCGGTCGGAGTACTACACACTCCAACGCAGACAAGCACAGCTCGACGGTCAGTACGGACGCTATTTCGGACTCCTACTGAACGGAGTGGTGACGGGACACGGACAACGGCCGGCACGGGTACTAACAACGAGCATTGTGGTGGTCGCCTATTTTGCGGTTGTATATACTACGATTGGGATCGGTGTGGTACCGGGAGAGACAGACCTCATCGGGGCGCTGGTGTTCAGCCTCCAAGCGTTTAGCCCCGGCGTAACGACGAGCGTAGTCGAGGCGACCCGGATCGGGACGATGCTCGTGACGATCGAGTCGACGATCGGCTTGGTTTTGCTCGGTGTCTTCGCCGTCCTCGTCGCCCAGCGATTACAGACACTCTGATCACTCATGGATGGTTCCTCTCTTCCCGACCACGCCGAAACGAGTACCTCTCTCCGAGAAGGTATTGAGGTGCTGATTTTGGAGTCGGTCGACTGGCAGTCGCTTCGGGATGGGCGGGTACCCAGTCAGATCGGGATCGGGATTGATCCCGCGACAGCGGTCACAGTTTCGCTCACTGCGCTCTCAGTCATGTTCACTGTCGTGTACACCATGTACGACCGCCGAGCGACGGAAGTGAACACCGCCCTCTCCGATGTTAGAGACGATCTCTACCAAATCGCATCCGGCTGTAAATTAATCGGGCGGGGGGCATCTATCGAGGTGGAGTGGGAGACTGTTCAGCCGTGGCAGCGGGCACAGGTGAGTGAGGAACTACGAGCCGATATCGCTGCGTTTGAGCGCGATCTCCGTGAATTCCAGAAATTCGACGCAGAACTTGAAGGAGAATTACGCGAAGCGATTCGAGAATCAGACGTTGACACGGGCATGCTGCTGCCGGAGCGACTCACGCGGACAAACGGCAGGCAAGCACAATTCAAAAACGCGTGTCGTGCGGATAATCTCGATGGACATTACATCCAGGATGTCGAATGGATCCACTTGTGCGGGCCTGCCCTGTTCTCTAGGGATTCACCGGCACAACTCCGTGAGGAGATCCGATCACAGATCGAGGCAACGGGTGCGGAACGGGATTTCAACATCGACTTCTGGGACCGACTGAATGACTCTTGGGCTGAACACCTCCATCGGCAACTGGAGGCGGGGAACCCAGTCCAAGGAGTCCTCAATGAGTTCGAATCTAACTTTCAGAGGCGCCGCGAATGGCGGGAGGATCTCATCTCAGAAGCGGATCGATTACACGTTCAGCTACAAGCCGAGACTTCCCGCTGGTACCCACGGTTGATGGTGGACATTACTAACCCGTCTGGAGGGTTCAATCGTAGCACTGCTGCCTTGGCTGACACCGAGAGCGACCCTGACAGTAGTGATGAGTCGAGTGGAGATGTTGAACGGGAGTGGGTAATGGAACGTGGGTGAAACAGGCCTCACGTTTGGGTGTCACCTCAGACGGTAGCACGTAACCCACAGACTGTTTTCGTAGCTTCAATGCGGGCTGCTCGGTGTGTAATGTTCGAGGACCGTCGAGGGATAGCCGACTCAAGGGTAGTCGGTGAAGAGAGGCGGTCTTCAGATGATCCGCGAGTTCTGTGGTACCGCGTGGATGAGTGGGAGACTCGCCCTGCCAAACTTATCGGTGGGTACCCACCAGCATTGAGTGCGTTCACGAGCTTGATGCCAGCGGTTTCGTCTCTTCGCAGATCGACTGTGGAAAGACCGTCCCCCGAAAGGGTTCTCAAGGCAGTTCTGTAGTAAATTCTCCGAGCACACCGAGCATAACTGGGTCAAAAGAGAGCCCTTGGTCAGCGTAGTAGAGCGCAATGTTGGCCTCAAGATCGGTTTTCAGGTAGTGGTCGAGGACCTCACGATACCCAGTGATCACTCGCTCATCACCAGTTGCGACGACGTCTAGAAATGCTGGCCCAAACTCGTCGCCGAAGCGGGAATTATCGAGCGGGACGCCGTTTCAGGTCGTCTTCGGGACCGGGTACCCGTAACTGTCGAGACAGTCTTCAAGCGAGGGTCACTTTTCGCCTGCGCCACACGCTGCCTTTCGATCAGTGAAGAGGTTGATATGCTGGCCCGATGTCTGGAGGGCTGGTGGTGACGGCGCCAGATCGAAGTGGGCGCATCGCTTGGCAAGAAAATCCATGTTGAAGTCGATCCCGTTGTAGCCCACGAGCACGTCGCCGTCGAGTTCGTCGATATAGCTGAACACCGTCGTGACGAGGTCCTGCTCGTCTGAGATTCCGTGATTGCTGCGGGCGAATGTCTCGTACTGGGCATCGTTCCCGGGCGTCTCTGGCTCATGGTGACCGACCCCCGATTGCGACCGTTTCACATGGACAACGCTGAGACCGGCGAGGTCCATGGCGGTCGGGAGACATGTCCGTTGTGGCCTCGACACCCCGAGGCCGTCAGGGTAGTAGGCTATCTGGGTAGGCAGAGCCGGTACTACCCGGCAATGGGTCGCTCGTCTTGGTCGAAACCGCCGTACGAAAGGTCCGCGGTGTACACCTTCCCATCGTAGCGCACCAGCCAGGTGCCATCGTAGCTGTCGGCCTCAATCGCCGACTCCGCCGAGAACTGGTCCATTATCGACTGGAACGACTCGTCGTCGGTGCCCTCGGCGTAATAGACACCGTTGATCGCCTCGTTCATTACTGACCGCTCGCCTTCCGAGAGCCCTGACAGTCTGAATAGATGCTCATCGCGAAGCTGCTGCGCGTACGCGTTAGTGCTTTCGGCGACCCTACCGACGGTGTAACGGTACCGAGTCAGGGTTTCTTCTCTGCGTTCCTCCAGCACGAAGGGGTAGACGGTGCCATTGTACCGAACGGCGCTGTACTCGCCGGACAACAACACGCTCTCGTTGGTTTCTGACATTGTGTACTCCTCTGGGATGGCGATTTCGGGGCCGGGACTGAGCCGGGGCTCACGCTCGCTCATAGCCGTGAGTAGATTACCCAACAGTCGGCGGTCACGCTCTGAGAGTTCCTCGAATCCGACGGTCTGGTCGGCTGGCGCCGTCCCGTTGAGATCGACGCCGACAGCGAATGCGGTCCCGGGCCCGGTGCCGGTGACGTTCCAGTCGATCTCGTAGTAGCTGCCCTCGTATGCGAGCGGTAATCCCCGTTGGACCGGCGGATCAGTAGCCGTGGCTGTCCCCGAGCCATTCTCGATCGCCTCTCGAACCACCCGTCGGTCGTCGGGGGCCGGACTGTCCACGACGGCCGGCCGGCTGGCGGCTTCTGCTATCTCCACGTCGTTCGCGGCCTCCATCGACAACGATCCTGTTGCTGAGCAGCCTGCGAGCGCCACTAGCGCCAGTAAGCCGAGCGCTGCGAGCGCTTTCCGTTCCATATCAGAAGTCGTGCTCTTTCTGCCAAATAGCTGGGGGCCGTGTTACACATCCCGCAACAGCAGTGGCAAACATAATCCCGCTAGACAGGAGGGGCCGCCCACCGGAGTCAAATGGCGGTAGCTACGAACTACACAAAAGGCCGTAAACTAGTGAGCGTGAGAACTTTTCGCACTGTGGGGTTACAGTTGGATGCCAGGGAACGACGGGAGCGGTGTCGGGAGAAGTGGTTGAACGATATCTTGAGGAGATAAAACATGGGTCGAGTGTCTGGCTTTCCTTCGACTCCGGTGGGTCGATGAGCTTGCCCTCGCAGATCATTCAGATTCGAGCGAGCATCGCATATATGAGGACGCTGAGTAAAATCATAAAAAACGGTGCGATCAACACCATGACAGCCGCCATTTCTGCGCCACTCACCTGAGGGGAGCCAAGCAGCAGTAGTGGAACGCTAAGGAAAACTAGTGCCAACACGAGTGCGGCACCCACGACTGCGGGATCCTGCTCAGGGCGTTCCTCGTGTCTGATCGGCAGATCAAGTGTCTCGGTCGCGTGGTCAAGATCAGCGACAGGACCAAACTGAACTGTGTTTGTCGGGGCTGTCTCAACGTTTGAAATCTGTAGCGTTCCGGTACCGAATAGGCGGTCAGGAATGGCGTTCTTGATTTCAAACCGTGCTCGCGAGTGAATCGGAACCAACCACTGTGGCGCATCAAGTACGGTGTCGTACGCGACAAGCATCTCACCACGCCGTTGGTACTCAATAGTGCCGTACCGGAAGTAGTAGCTCCCGGCGCGGATAATAAAAATTCCCAGTAGCACGGTGAGGCCAATGCCGACCCACAAAAAACGCGCTGTAACTATTGCGGCGACAACACCAGCCAGCAGCAGCGCAACACCGCGATTAACCACCGTGAGTAGTATCGTGGTGGTGCTTCCAAGTAGGACAGATTGCGGGCTGACTGTCACTCGCGCCTCAACCGGCTCATCCGGGAGGCTTAGCTCTGGTTGTGACCGACTAAACTCACGGTCAGCACTGAGTCGGTCAAAGAACTCCTGAAATGCGCTTGCTATTGGACCGGTGGATTCCCACGATACAGCGAGAATTGTCTTAACGATCACAAATCCTCCAAGCACAGTTACTCCGGCTGATTGGCCCATTGACAGGGCAATTACCCCCAAAAACATCACCCCAAGCGTGAGCTGGGACGGTTGTTGTAGAATTTCACGGGCGGACACATTCTTGTATGTCTTGGCTCCCAGATACTCACGGTAAAACTCAATGCCGTGTGCGACTATGAGGGCACCAACACTTACAGCGACCTCCCAAGAAAGCGCTATCGATGTCTCAACCAGCACCCAGGAGAGTATCGTAATCGGCAGTATGGTAGAAGCCCAAATACCGAGGATTGACAATGCGAAGGGCACATTACGGGGATATATTGGTGGAAGCGTTGGGAGAGGGCGCCAACCACCTCGTTTGTGCCGTAGTTCATGAAGGGGTTCTCGTTCTCCGACAACATCGGGGGATCCTTGCTTTGCGAACAACGACTTTAGCACGCCGAAGAGGACCGTACTAAATGCTTCAATCCAGTAGAGCAGCAAAAGAGTCCAAACATTCCAATCGCCATAGACTATGCCAGCCAAAGGGAGCAGATTTGTGCCGATGATCACAAGATCTGTAGCTGATCGGTTCGGTACCGTGGAGGGCACACCGCGCATATCGCGAATTATTTGCTCGTGGTAGATATGTTCCCGTGATTTGCTCGATGTTTACGTGTTTGTCGTGGCTGAACTCTCCGGGTTCTCGACTGACTGACTCGACACAGATGATATCTTACCTATTCATTCATAGATGTGTAAAGCACATGAAGAGACAGCACCGAACTCCCGGCAATTAGGCCGGCTATTCCACCATAGAGCGGAGCGATCTCCAAGGAGGGAGCAATCAAATACCCGCTAGCAAATCCTAGCGGGTCAAAAACTACTGCGAGGATTATCAATTGAACCGCAAGGTCCTTCGATTGGAACCACCTGATCATTCGTTTCTCTCCCTACCGCGGATAGTAATATCACCGTTCGTAGTAGTTGCTGTAACACGGTGCGTACCGTTTCCAACCATCCGGTCGACCGCTGACCCAGACTCAATTAAATCTGCTTGGAACCCGTTGATTGTGGTGTCGCCATTGGTTGTGTCAAGCGATATTGCTGGCTCCGTGGTTGCTGGCAGGGTAATTGAGATATCACCGTTTGTGGTGTCGGTCTGGACTTCAACAAGTTCAGATGCTAAAAGTGTGATATCACCGTTTGTTGTATCGGCAGTGACGCTCTCGGCCCCGCTAGTTTCTATATCGACATCACCGTTCATCCCCTCAGCAGTAAGGTGTAATCCTTCAGGAACGGTCAGTGTCAGATCCATCTGTAGCGGGGACGAACCGAAGGGAAGGAAGCCACTATCCCCCGTGTCAACGGTGAGCGACAGGCGATCGTCGGATTGGTCGGCTTGTAGCGTGATGCGTTCTAGATCATCTTCGCTTGCTGCCCGCTTTGTGCCGTTGAGCTGGATCGTCTCACGCTGTGTATCACGAATCGCAATGTCACCGTTTACGCCTTGGACATTAATTTCTGAGATGTCGGTTCCTTCATACTCTCTGTTAACCGTAGTTTCAGCCTCGAGAGATCCGGACGTACATCCTGCGAGAGTGGCAGTTCCGGCAGCGATACACGCACCAAGTAGGTTGCGTCTCGACAGTCTTTGTCCCGCCCAGTCAGGACTGCTCATACGGGCCCATGGCATACATCGATAATAAATCGGCTACTCGTGTCTCAGGCTCAGAAGCACGTACTCGCAAACCGGTGGGTGGCTGCTTAGCTATTGACCTCTTCCACGCCCTGAAGGACGTGGAATCCGTCCACCGGATTCGGGCTGTCAGTGCCCTTTGGTTTCAACCCGCCTCATGGGGAACCCCCCAAACCATTCGTCTTTAGCTAAGCCTCACACCTTGGTTGAGTAGCGGTAGCGAGCGTCTCTTGTAAGATCGGTCGTTGCTGGTGGATCTTCTGTGCGTCTTCGATCAGCCGCTCCAACAGCGGCGGTGGTGA
>NZ_SGTV01000062.1:0-6285 GCF_005435035.1 Halorubrum sp. SD690R
AAGCCGACGCATGATTCTTGATGAGGAGGCGTCTTGGTGCACACTTGCCGCCTCCTCATTCCTCTCAAAAAGTAGCCTCGATAAGCCGCTGCTGTCATGCGGTTCTTCGCTTAGCTAAAGACGAATGGATCACAGAGTCAAGTCAGTGATCTCCCAGTCGGAGGATAACTCGTCACCGACACCTTGCTCAGCTACTATCTCTCGAATCCGCGTCTCAACACCTTCATCCAACACAAACTCGTAATCAAGTTCCTCCTGCCACTCCCAATAGCGTGGAACCGTTGGATCGAAATCGCTGACAGCACCAGCGGGAGCATCCAGCAGGTATCGTGGTCCCGAAATCTTACCAGACCGATATGGGAGTGTCTGTTGAACCGACTCGTCGTTAACCAGTTCTTCAAGCAGTTCTACGGCTGAATGCTGGTCGGCATAGAACGCATGTTCGAGTATCGCATTCACGAGCGGGAGACTCGACGAGGCGTACCGGTGGACATCGTCCGCAACCGAATGGTCTGGATGCCCGATACCCCAGCCGTACGGATGGAGTGCTTCTCTGATGAAATCGTATCCATCTCCCTCAAACTGGTCGAGAATCGAACTGAAGAATGTCAGAGCGGAAACTGGAACACTATCGATACCGGCCGACAGGCGGGTACGGATAAGGTAGCGACTTGTAACGTTCTGGAGAATCGTCGTCACGTGGGGGAACTTATCAGCTGTGTCTGGATGGTATGCGTCGAGAAAATCTTCAACCAATTCCCACCCTTCAGTCTGCGTTGCGTCGTCAAGCACGGTGATGAGCTGTTCCTGATAGGCTCTGGAAATACCTCGGTAACGGTCGGATTCCCCTTTCTCGTGTGCGGTCGCTAACTGTGTTTCGTAGGTTGCGACTGCCTTTGTGAGTGCGTTCATACCTCCGTTTTCAGCGGTTGCTAACTGCTGGTCAAGCCGATCAATTTCGATTTCCTCAGGACGGCGGTCTGCTGTCATTATCTCCTCTAACAGCAACTGGAGGCGTAATGTTTGTGCCACAGAACGACGACGGTAGTATATGACGTATGCTCTCAGCATCCACGTCGAGTCCTACGAGTTTAGCGGAGAGTTCTATTTTGTCGGGGACGGATACGACACAGGTGGGGACGTGCTGGAACACGTGGCAACCGACCACATTTTGACGATGAAGCAACGCCCACACGCCGCCGAGTATCTTCTTGAAACGCTCCAAGAAGGCGAGAATGTGAGTGAATCCGTATATGAGCAGGCGGAGCCAGATGTCTCCTGTGGACTCCACTTCGATGTTGACCACCAGCAGTTTCAGTTCTGGATTGGCGACCGTTCCGTTGACATCGGGAGACAGCCGACAAAGAGTGAGCTTCGCTCAACTGCCGACGACCTCTCAATATAGTGTTCTCTTCGAGATTCCAACCCCAGCAAGGACAAGTATCCCACCGACATAGGTAAACTCGAATGCGTCTCTCGTTTGATGATGGCACGCTTCTTCTCGAAGACGCTCCTGATACTGTGCCGTATGCCGAATGGGACGACCGTGTTGACGAGTATCGGGCACAGGCACAGCACTACCGTGATATTCGACAGTGGGCAACTGAGTCCGATGGTCAAGCAACACTCGAAGAATCCACAGCAACTGTGGCTAAATTAGAGGATGAGGCTCGTGCCTACTCAGACTTCTATCTCACGCCGTCTGTCGCTATCGAACCACGGGACTACCAACAGGACGCTCTCTCTGCGTGGCAGGACAACAACCGTCAAGGAAGCGTCGTCCTCCCGACTGGAAGCGGGAAAACGTTCCTCGCCGTTCAAGCCATTGCTGACGCAGGTGTGAGTACGCTCGTCGTCGTGCCGACTATCGATCTGATGAACCAGTGGCACGCGACTCTCACCAATGCCTTCGGTGACCAACTTCCAGACGGTGTCGGCGTTCTTGGGGGAGGAAGCCACGAGATAGCGGACATCACAGTAACGACCTACGACTCCGCCTACCGCTACATCAACGAGTACGGCGACCGGTTTGGACTTCTTGTAGTGGACGAAGTTCACCACTTGCCAGCTCCGACCTACCAGCAAATTCCTGAGATGACGATTGCTCCGTATCGGCTTGGACTGACAGCAACCTACGAGCGTGCCGATGGAGCACACGAAGAGTTGGAGGACTTGCTTGGGACGGTCGTCTATCGAGAGGAAGTCAATGAACTTGCTGGCGAGTTTCTTAGCGAGTACGAGACGATTCACCTCCAAGTCGGACTTACCGACGACGAGCGGACAACCTATGATGAGGAGTACCAGATTTACCGTGATTACGTGGATAGCCACGACTTTGACCTCTGGAAAGAGAACGGCTATGCTGAGTTCCTCAAACGCACATCCTATGACCCGCAGGGGCGACGGGCTCTCATCGCCAAGCAACGAGCGGAGAAGATCGCCCGCACGGCTGAAAAGAAGCTGGACACGCTTGATAATCTCCTGAAACGGCATTACGACGACCGTACAATCATCTTTACTGCCAACAACGAGTTTGCCTACAAGATTTCCCAAGAGTTCGTTGTGCCGTGTATCACACACCAGACCGAGACTGAGGAACGTACCGAGATCTTGGAACGGTTTCGGACGGGAGAGTACTCAATGCTGGCTACCTCACAGGTCTTGGATGAAGGCATCGACGTTCCGTCTGCGAACGTGGGAATTATTCTGTCTGGGAGTGCCTCGAAACGACAGTACGCACAACGGCTGGGACGGATTCTCCGACCGACAGACGACCGTCAACCTGCTCGTCTCTACGAAATTATCACCGAAGACACGATGGAAACCTACGTCTCTGAACGACGACGGCAGGGGGTGACAGCGAATGCTGACAGCTGACCTCGCACGCTCACGCACGCACGAGGATAGCATTGCCCCGTTGTTCGTCGATACTGATGAGCAACGGTACCGAGAGACAGCTGCGGAACTCATCCAGATTTTCGAGGAGCATCTCGGCGAACAGAAGGGCGAATTGGAAGACACCATCGACCAGCTCACCATTGCGGATACGGATTACAAAATCGTCCAGGGACTGGCGAAACTGCTGAAAGACGAGTGTGAGTTCGAGACAGTCGCCCCAGTTGAGCCACGAGAGATTCGGCAACGCCTCTTCAAGAAGGCAAACGAGTCGTATCCTATCGCCCGCCAGCCAACGCTCGGAGAGGACACAAAGAAATTGGAGGTGTACAGTTCTGTCGCTGATAAACTCGGTATCTCACTCAAAGAGTGCTACCAAGGGATGTACGCAGACTTGGAGGAGAACAAGCGACTCGTACGGTTCGGACACCGTTTTTCCGATGAATACGAGGAGGGAAACGAATCAACCACTACGACACGACTCACGGGTGATAGCGAGGAGTCCTACGCTGAGGATACGATCACGGTTGACTGGCTTCTTACACGCTACAATCTTGCTCTGGCACAGGCGGTGCTGTACGATGCGACAGAGATGCGGATACGAGTCTGGGACTCATTTTCTACCGTCTTCAGCTACGTGAAGCTCTTTGGGCTGATGCACCGCATCTACCCAATCGACAGCAACGGCAGGCGTGTCTCCAATACAGATGTTGCTGACGGGTATGAAGCGACTCTGGACGGAGCAGCATCTCTTTTCTCGAAATCACGGAAGTACGGGATTCGGATGGCGAACTTTCTGCCAGCCCTCCCGTTGTGCGACCGCTGGGAGATGGAAGCTGATATACTCGATGACGAAAGCGCATCATCTCGTCCAACACTCTCATTTGAGCTTGACCAGACCGATGACCTGTCCTCACACTACTCTGCTCAGGGCGATTTCGACTCTGATGTCGAACGGACGCTCGCTCAAAAGTGGGAGCGGTCGAACACCGATTGGGAGCTGGTGCGGGAAGACGATGTGCTGGACTTGGGGGCGGAGGTGATGCTTCCCGATTTTGCTATTGAACACCCAGACGGACGACGAGTCGTGTTCGAGATTGTTGGGTTTTGGACGCCCGAGTACCTTGATGAGAAGTTAGCGAAGATACGAGAAGCCGACCAAGATAATCTTATTATCGCCGTCTCAGATCGGTTGGATTGCTCATCTGAGGATTTCGAGGGGATAGATGACCGTGTGCTGTGGTTCAAATCAGGGATTCACGTCTATGATGTCGTAGAGTTGGCTGAGGGGTACGCTGTCGAGGTTTCCTCGGTTTAGTGTTGAGGCTGACTGTACGCAGGCCAGTGAGCAGCCGGTTCGTTCGAGAGAGCGTGAAGTGACGGTGAGCTCCGTGCTGACTGTATCCTCTGTATCTCGCACGACGCTCCTGACAGGTAACAAAAAAGTTTGTATCTTGACCAGTACGTAAGTCGCCTGTATTGACCAATCTTGATCGGGTATCTGAACTGTTCTATGACATCGCGCGCAATGGCTACTCACGACCTGCGGTCACGCTGCTGTCCCGGAACAATACTTTCGCCCCGCTCGCCTGAGCTATAAGTCACAGAGTCTCAAATTCTGAGGTGAGGGAGCAAAGCTGAGTCGGTTTTACCGACCGAACCAGCTCTAAAACAGTGTCACACGCTCCCTCTCCCCTGAAAAGAGCTGCCGATCTCGTGAGAATGACCCCCGATAATCCAGAGACGGTCCGTGGCACCTGCTCATTCTGTGGCGATACAGTTACCGGCCGACACGCGATCATCGAGTATGAAACAGATAGCGGTAGACCGGGCGTGTGGGCCGAATGCCCAAGCTGTGGCGAGATCGTTGACCCCACCCATGCTCAGTAAACAGTTCATCCAGCAGATCGTCAGGCTCGAGCTGCCATCGACAACCCACCACGAGTGCCGTCACTGTGGGTACAGCGTGGAGAAGGACGTCGATGAATGTCCACAGTGTGGCGCTGACGAGATTGCGGCCTACGATCTCGAGTAATTGCTGAAGTGGTCACGGTTAGGAGAGAAGGTTCAATACCTTATGTAGCACCCGAACGCTAACATGACTCCAATTGTTACATAAGGTATAGAGCAGCCGTCACCACCCACCTCGCTCCCGAAGTATCTCGCAGAGGGGCTCCCAAAACAGGATACGGAGACACTCCATGAGATACGGAACTACGTCGAGGCGCTCATCGAGTATCACGACCAGTCGGTCGACACCGAGGAGCTTCCCGAGACTGCTGAGCCCGTCGACGAGTCCGATAGCGCAGGAAGCGGGACCGTCGTCAAAGAGAAAGTCACCTGTGGCGACGATAGCTGTAAGTGCGCTAGCGGAGATCCAGCAGATATGCACGGCCCGTATCTCTATCGCTACTATCGTGAAAACGGGACGATGAAATCGGAGTACGTCGGCAAGCCAGGAAGCGAGGAGGGTTGATCAGGATAGTCGTGGTTCCAACGATCCCAATCAAATAGACAGGTGCCAGTAAAACGACGTTACAGCGCCCGTGAGTCGGGTTCGACGATGCTGGCAAACGCGACATTCTCTTTGACTTGCTCGATCTCGACCGACGGCTCATCACCCGGTTGTCCGCCGGGGACGATCACGACGTAGCCGCGTTCAACCTTCGCAATGCCGTCACCTTGATCACCAGTCGTCTCGATCGTCACGTCGCGGACTTCACCTTCATCTACGGGAGGACCGTCCGACGTCTGAGTTGGTTCTTGCCCAGCCGATTGGGGTTGCTCTTCCTGGGTCTTCTGGCTTGTCGAGGATTCTGATTCCAAGATCGCGACGCGATACGTTTCGTCGGCAGCAAGCGCGTCGTGTTCGATTTCACTCGCCGGGACATCCACAATATATGAGCCGTCACGTTCTTCGATTTGAGCACTAAACACAGAGCGAAGCGAATCAGAAATCTCGATCATCACGTATCACGAGTTGTAGCTAGTCAACGTATCTAAATCTCGCGTTTTGCGCTACTCTGAGGTGGTAATCTAGTGTATGCTGAAGAGAACACACAGATCCCGAACAGAAACTCCTCGAAAAGCTAGCAGGCCAGATCGGTCAGTACAGGCCAAAAACATAACCCGAGAGACTACAACATGTATCCTAATTTTTAGGAGACTCGTACAAGATACAGAGGATGTAGTCATCAACCATTGTTTTCTCACCAGTCCATATGAATCACCCCGTCAGTAGAGCTACGTATTGACCAAGACTAATACTCACGGACATAAATACGTAAACACATCTGGGATTTCGACCCGGTCGAGTGCAGAGAGAGCAGCCTCACGGAGATCGTCGAGTGTGTCAAACAGGCGGTTCCCAAGTTCTTGATCAAGTTGTCT
>NZ_SGTV01000063.1:0-5948 GCF_005435035.1 Halorubrum sp. SD690R
TGGTGAAGTAGACGGGCGGGTGGGTCGCGTCGGGATCGACGTTGTGGTACGGCGAATACTCCTTGAGATACTCGAACGCCTCCGGGTCCTCGGGGTGACCGTACTCCGTCGTCCACGACTCGCCGAGCAGGAACCGGTGGAACCGGAGCATGTCCAGCAGCGGGACCGCGCACTGCGCGGCCGCCCACAGGTCCGGGCGCTGGGTGACCACCGCGCCGACCGAGAGCCCTCCGTTCGACCCGCCGGCGACCGCGAGGTGGTCCGCGTCGGTGAGCCCCGACTCGCAGAGCGCCTCGCCCGCCGCGACGAAGTCGTCGAAGGTGTGCTGTTTGTCTTCCAGCATGCCGGCCTCGTGCCAGGGCTCGCCGTACTCGTAGCCGCCGCGGGCGCACACCGCCGCGAACGCGCCGCCGTCGGCGAGAAACGGGAGCCGGAACCGGCCGAACGAGGGCGTGATGCTGTTGCGGAATCCGCCGTAGCCGTACAGCACGGTCGGACGGGGACCCTCAACGTTCACTTCCTCGCGGTAGCAGACGAACACCGGCACCTCGGCGCCGTCCGTCGAGTCGACGAACCGCTGTTCGACGACGAGGTCGTCGGGAACGGGGAGGTCCACCGAGTCGACCTCCGCCGACGCGAGTTCGGGCGCGTCGCCGCCCTCGCCGACCCCGTCGCCTTCGCCCGGCGATTCGTCGGCGAGGTCGAGTTTCCGAACCGCCGGCGGGCGGTCGAAGCCGGTCAGGCCGAAGAACGCCTCGGGCGCGTCGCGGTTCCCGGAGACCCACGTGACAGAGCAGTACGACGGCAGCGAGACGTCTCGGAGGTGCGTCCCGTCGCGGTCGTGGACAGAGAGCCGCGAGTGGGCGTCCCGCTGGCGGTGGACGAGGAGGCGATCCGGGGTCGGCACGACCGACTGGAGGATCCCCTCGCCGCCGGGGAGGACCTCGCGGCACTCCTCGAACGAGAGGTCCCCCTCGCGGAAGCGGTCGACGGAGCAGGCGAGCAGCCGTCGCCGGGGTGCGCCGTGGTCCGTCGAGACGAACGCTGTTCCGTCGTGGAACCGGACGGAGGTCTCGGCGTCGGTGTCGGTCAGGACCGGCCGGAGGTCGCCGTCGACTCGGACGTACCACTCGGTGCCGCCCACCATCTCGGAGAAAGCGACCGCGAGCAGTCCCGAGTCCGGGTCAACGGTCACGCGCGGCCAGACGTGCTGGTCGTCGTGTTCGAGGAGGACCGACTCCGCGTCGGGGCCGTCCGCGAACCGGAACCGGCGGATCTCCTTGTCCATCTGCGCGCCGTCGGCCGCGCCGCCGGTGGCGACGTAGACGAGCCCCTCGTCGTCGGCCGTCCACGCGAGGCTCCCGGCGTTGACGCGGCCGCGCTCGGGGAGGGACGCGATCTCTTCGACGCCCGGGCCGTATCCCTCGGCCTCCGGAGACTCAACTCCGGAGTCGCTCGGATCAGGGACCGACAGGACGCGCACGTCGTAGTTCTCGTCGCCCCCGTCGGTGACGCCGACCGCGACGCGCTCGCCGTCGTGGGAGGGGACGTACCACGCCATCGACCGGGGCGGGCGGTCGCCATCGCGGTTCGCCGCCCACGCGTTCGGGTCGACGAGGACGCGGTCGGTGCCGTCCGGCGCGTCGCGGACGACGAGCCGAGCGTGGTCCGCGCCGGGCTCGCGGACCGTTGCGAAGTACCGGCCCTCGCGAACGCTGATCGGACCGTAGTCGGCCACCTCGACGAGGTCCGCGAAGCGCGGGCGGAGGCGGTCGCGGAGGGCGTCGTCGAGCGCGGCGTCGACGTGGTCGTTCTGGGCATCGGCCCACTCGCTGACCGCCGCGTCGTCGCCTTCGAGCCACCGGTACGGGTCGTCGACGTCGATCCCGTGGAGCGTCTCCGTGACGACCTCGCGTCTGGTCTCCGGCGGGGACGGCGCCGGAGCGGACTGTCGTGACATACGTTCGCCTGTGGCCGGTGACGCAAAACGGCTGGGGTCGCGGCGGCCGCGCCCGCCGGTCGGCTCGCTTCGGGGTCAGCGAGGCGACCGGGCTCAGCGAGGCGACTCCGCCCAACGAAGCGACCCCGCCCACGATCGCGGAGTCACGGCCACAGTCCGGCGACGAACAGGAGGTTTCGGGCGGCGACCGCCAGCGAGAGCGCGCCGACGCCGCCGCACATCAGCGTCGCGACGAACCGCCGCGTCCCGCCGGCGACCGCGACCGGAACGCCGATGACCGCCATCCCGACGGCCTTCGTGAGGAGCATCCCGCCGAGGAGGCCGAACCGGGAGATGAACAGGCGGCCGACCGGCGACCCCTCGACGTACTCGCTCCCGGTGAGCGCGACGTACGTCGTTCCGACGTCGGCGGCCGCCCCGACGATCAGGAGGCCGACGGCGATGGCGAGGCGAGAGGGCACTGACTGGCCAGACGCGGTACGACCTCATAAACGTCCGGACCGCCTTCCCCTCGTCCCGCCTCGGAGTCCTGCGGTCTGACGGCGTCGCTCCGGGCGGCGGCGGGACGCGCACTTCGAGTAGCGCGGGACGGTCGCGCCAGCGGTGGCTGGTCGCGGGGCGCGCACACCACGGCGCCATTTAAACCGGCGGAGCGCGTATCACGGGTAATGAGTTCGTCCGACGACGAGTACGAGATCGCGGTGGTCGGCGGCGGGCCGGCGGGGCTGACGACCGCGCTGTACGGTGCCCGCCTGGGGCACGAGACGGTGCTGATCGACCGCGGCGGCGGCCGCGCCGCGATGATGGCCGACACCCACAACGTGATCGGCGTCACGGAGGAAGTGTCCGGGAACGAGCTGCTCGCCACCGGGCGCGAGCAGGTACAGTCGTACGGCGGCACCTTCGAGCGCGGCTTCGTCACCGACGTCGAGCGCACCGACGACGACCGGTTCCGCCTGTCCACGAACGACAGCGAGATCCTCGCGGACCGCGTCGTCCTCGCGACGGGCTTCTCCGACGAGCGCCCGGAGCCGCCGCTCCCGCGGAACGCGAAGGGGCTCCACTGGTGTCTCCACTGTGACGCCTACATGTTCGTCGACGAGCCGGTGTACGTGATGGGTCACGGCGAGGCCGCCGCGCACGTCGCGATGATCATGCTGAACATGACCGACGACGTGGACCTCCTGACGCGCGGCGCGGAGCCGACGTGGAGCGATGAGACCGCGGCGCAGCTGGAGGCGCACCCGGTCGAGGTCGTTCACGACGACATCTCGGGCGTCGAGAACGATCCCGACTCCGGCTGGCTCGAAGCGATGGAGTTCGAGGACGGCACCCGCCGCGAGTACCGGGGCGGGTTCCCGATGTACGGCTCCGACTACAACACCGCGCTCGCCGAGGCGCTCGGCTGCGACCTGACCGACGGCGGCGAGATCGACGTCGACGACCACGGCCGCACCAGCGAGGACGGCGTCTTCGCGGTGGGCGACATCACGCCCGGCCACAATCAAGTGCCCGTCGCGATGGGGCAGGGGGCGAAGGCCGGTATCGCGGTCCACAAGGAGCTCCGCGAGTTCCCGCGGTCGACGGAGGATATCGCGCAGGACGGTCCGGTCGACGAGGACGAGGTGCCCGCCATCCCGCCGCACCTCATGGCGACCGCCGTCGCCCACGAGGGGCACGCGGGCGGGCCGCGAGACGAGGCGACCGCCGAGGCCGGCGCGGAGCAGCCCGCGGCAGACGACGACTGAGGCGCCGCGAGGTCGCGACTCCGTCCACTTGACGCGACCCGTCTCGGACGACGGCAAGAACGGGCCCGCGTCGACACGGCGACCTCTCTGATTCCCAGCCCCGGCCCCGAGGCAGGGGCCGTCGACGGTGACGCGGCGCTAACCCGTCTCTCGCCGACGGCACCTCGACCGCGGACCGCGTCAGTCCCGTCGATCGAGGACGGCTCGCACGAACGCGCCCTTCTCGGCGGTGTACCGCTGTCGGTTCTCGGGATACCGTGCCGCGAGCCGTCGTTTCAACGAGGCGTACCGCTCGGCGAGTTCCGGATCGCTCCGAAGCGCGTCCCTGAACGCGATCTTCTCGTGGTGGAACGCGCTTCCGACTTCGGCGATCGACAGATAGCACGTACGATTCTCTGGCGGTCCCTTCGCGAGGAACACCCGCCCGTCCACCTCATCGGGGCGCCGTTCGTAGCCGTGCGTTTCGAGCGCTGGGACGAGGTCGCTCGCGGTCGTCGATTCGTCGACTACGGCGAGCACGTCGAGTATCGGCTTGGCCGCCATCCCCTCGACCGCGGTACTGCCGATGTGTTCGAACTGACGGACGCGATCACCAACTGCGCTCCGTAACCGAGCCACCTCCGCGTCGTACGCGTCGCTCCACGACTCCTGATACGGCACGACTTCGACGGTCCCCCGTGCGAGTCCGACCACACTCGGGCCTCGTCCTCGCAGTATAAATCCTTTACAGCGTTCTCTTACCTCGTTCGGGGGCTCGCTGAGCGGAACGAATCGACCGTTAAGCGACGAAGTGACTCAGAAAATGTGCCAGCCGGGACTCCCGCGAGCGAGCGGGGGTACGGCCGGCGCACGACCGAAGGGAGTGCGCCGGCCGGGATTTGAACCGAAATCGGACGTGCTCGCTCACTCCGTTCGCTGCGCGCGACTGATAGGGTTCAAACTCGGCGGCGATTTCTCTCACTTCGTTCGAGAAATGCGCCGGCCGGGATTTGAACCCGGGCCATGAGCTTGGAAGGCTCGCCGTACTCAAACACCCGAAATCGCGACATTAGCGGAAATGATTTCCGGATTCTTCCAACAGCAAATTCTGTACTCACAACTACGCTAACTTACTGTAATAAAGTACCGAAATGACCCACGAGAAGATTTGTAGAGAATCCAGTCGTAAACACGATTCGGCCCTCGAAATGTGCTGTGTATTGAATTGCTCTGAAAAGATATTTGCGGGCAGTTTTATTTATCCTGTCACCTTAACAGAACTATGGCGAGCCAATCAGGAACACACCCGGCTCACACACTTTGGCAGAACAAGATCGGCGAATTGTGGACCCGACTTGTTCTATCACTCGTCCCGATTGATGATCTGAAAACTGCGCGAGAGCAGGTAGTCGAGATCTATGCTATGGCGTATTTGGATATTGGCGAATTTCAGGAGGCTTTCAGCGATCATAGCGATCCTGAACTCCGAGATTGGGCTGTCGAGCCGTATGGTCGAATCCCCGACTATGACCCACACGAAACAGTAACTTCTCTGCTTGCTCTTCCAGAGAAAATCCTTGGATGGTTCAGCAAGATACTGACCGTCACCGCGGTAGTTGCTGGGTTGGCTTCTGCTCGATGGCTGTATTCTCTTGCTATGGATGGATTACACCTGATCGAAGTTGTTGAAGCGAGTATTCCCCTCACAGCTATCGCGGCAGGTATCGTCTACTTGTGGTTCCTATATGCTGATACTCTTGTTCATCAGACGTTGGGCGAAGAACTTCGTGTGGGACAGGCAGGAGTACAAACACGTAGACGAACGCAAATTGTCGCGCATGGAGTGTGGAATCGTTCGCTATTGGGGCAAACTGGATTATTCCTTGTCGGGTTGTTTTATATTCTCGATGCCCTCCCAGAATTAGCTGTGGTCGGAAGCCTGTTTGACGACCCAACAAGTTATTTTACCAACCTGATCACGAACAATTTTGATCTACTCTATCAATCAGATGGTCTAATTGATGCGCTCCGAAACTTGATACAGAAAGAGATCTGACCCATCTCTGCTGACTGATTCCTTTTTACTCCCAAGGTAGTATGAAACAGCTGGTATATAACGAGTGTGTACTGATCACATCCGTCTTTAGCTAAGAGAGAAACCGCGTGACAGCAGCGGCTTATCGAGGCTTCTTTTCGAGAGGAATGAGGAGGCGGCAAGTGTGCACCAAGACGCCTCCTCATCGAGAATCATGCGTCGGCTC
>NZ_SGTV01000064.1:0-5749 GCF_005435035.1 Halorubrum sp. SD690R
CGACCGCACCGCAGACACGCTCCGACCGCCTGCCGGTTGTGAGAACAGCAGATCCCCGGACGGCGTAATCATTTTATCGCTAGACGTGGTTTGCCCGGGTAGCAGCGTTTCCATAGGTGAAATCCTTTGACGCTGATATATCCCAAGCCGCGTGGTGAATATAGAGGCTGTAGTCAGCACGGGAACTACGTTATTTTCTCCATCTTAATCCAGAACCACCCGATAGGACGTGCCTGCGTATGTACTGAACTAGTCTTGGGGGACTGTTTTGCTTGGTTGCTCCCTCGCAGGGGCGGGCGGCTCGTGTGTCCCAAAGTCCGGGTGAGTTTCTTCCATCCAGACGTACACGATCCCTCCAGAGATGAACATGAGAAGTGCCGTCATGTAGAATGCGGCTTCGGCGCTGACGAACTCCATCGAAAGCCCGATCAGGATTGCACCGACTGCGTAGCCGGAGTCGCGCCACATTCGATAGACACCCATACCCGCTGACCGCCACGTCGGGTGAGCGGCGTCGCTCGGCACAGTCATCAGGTTCGGATACAGCAACGCCATTCCCAAGCCTGAGACAGCGGCCATGACGGCCCACGCGAGGTACCCCTCTACAAGTACCATTCCGAGGACGCCGGCTCCCGCGAGGAACATCCCCAAGATGACGGGCGGTCGGCGGCCAATACGGTCAGCGAGCCCACCGGTCGCAATCTGGAGGAAGTACATCGCGCTGTGGACGCCGACGACGACACCGACAGCCGCAATACCGAGGCCTTGGCTTACCAGATACAGCGGGACGGCAATCCAGAACAGTGTGTCCACGAAGTTCTCGATGTGGCCGGCCTGCGCCGCAGCGAACAGCGTTCTGTCGCCGTAGGTCGCTCGCTTCACCACCTCGTTGAACGGCAAGTTCGCGTCGTGGTGATCGTCGTCGCCTTCGGCTTGGGCGTACTGGACGGTTTCCTTGATCAGGAAGATCGAGATGAGGAACGCCAGCACGACGACTATTGCGAGGAAGTAGAACGGTTCGGGCCGGAGACTCCACTGCCCAGCGATGGCGCCAGTGAGCCACGCACCGACAGCGACACCAGTGTAGCCGAACGACTCGTCGATGCCGACCGCGAGGCCGCGCTGGTCGGGTCCTGCAAGGTCGATCTTCGCGTTGATCGCCATACTCCACGTCAACGCTTGGTTAATACCTAGCAGGATGTTTCCGACCGTGATCCACCCCCAACTCGGAGCGAAGATGAGGATGATCGGCAGGGGGAGTGCCGTCGCCCATCCGGCGACGAGAACTGGCTTCCGGCCGTACTCCTCGCCCCATTTACCAGCGTAGAGGTTGAGGATCGACTTCACGATCCCGAACGAGACGACGAACGAACCGATAACGAGGAACGACGTGACGCCGAGGCCCTCCTCTCCCAGAACAGGGACGACGGTCCGTTCGGACCCGATGGTCAATCCGGTGGCGAACACCAGCAGGACGTGGAGCGAGAACTGCCCGAGGTGCTCGCGGATTCCCTGTTTGATTTCAGTTCCCGTACTCATGTTTATTCGGCAGCGCAGTTGTTGGGACCCAGCTCCAGTTCAGCCAACTCGTCGGTGGGAACCGACTCTTGACCGACATTCGTTCGCTTGACACGCTCGAAATTCGGGGGATGATCCGGGATATCCGACGCGAGTTCTTCGACGAACTCGTCGCGGTCGCGGCTGAGATCCGTGTTGCGTTCTTTGATTTCAGCGAGGGTCGCAGTCACCGGTGGTTCAGGCGAGCCGGGATCGTGTGCTGGCAGCACAACCGTATCGTCTGGCCTGTTCAACAGGCGCTGAAGACTCTCGTAAAGCGTCGCAGCATTCTGTTCGACCTCGGCGTCTTCGATACCGGCTTCGACGCCGAGTTCGACACGTCCCACGCTCTCGTGGAAGAGCGTATCGCCCGTGATCAACGCTACACCGTCGACATCGAATGAGACACTTCCTTCGCTGTGTCCCGGTGTGTGGATGACTTCGATATCGAGACTGCCGACCGTCACGCTCTGTCCATCCTCAACCGGCGTTGCGTCGATGGCGAGCGCGTCTTCCGGGTGAAGGTAGTAAGGAACGCCGTGTCGGTCGGCGAGTTCTACAGCACCCGAGACGTGGTCAGCGTGGGCGTGCGTGTCGAAGACGCCGACGAGTTCGGTGTCGTATTCATCGAGAATTGCCTCGTACTCAGCGAGGTAATGTGATGGATCGAAGAGCGCGGCTTCACCGGCCGAGATGAGGACGTGTGAGAGGCAGCCCTTCCCTGGGCGCGCGACCTGAATGAGCGTGCCATCGAGATTCGCTGGTACTTCTGCGTGGCGGTGCACGCGGCTCCAGCCATTCATTCCATCGGTGAGCGTCACCGCATTGTAGTCCAATTCTTGGAGCACTTCCGTCGCTGTCTCCGAGACGACACCTACGGCACAGACTGTAACTATCTCCTCCTCACGAGGAAGGTCCGAAAGAGGCCCCTTGGCTTGTTCAGGGTTGTCAGTTAATTCGTCGTAGACATCGACGTTGATACTACCCGGTATATGCCACTCTTCGAAGTCTTCTCGGTGGCGAATATCGAGGACCAGTGGCTTGCCGTCGCCATTTCGCAACTGCTCGCTGATTTTTTCCGGCGAGATCTCTTACATCGGTGCTTGTGGAGAGGAGGTATATTCGCATATGAGTACTGCCGGACATGACCGCCACTGTTAATTTTGACCGATTCAAAATAATTAGTATGAGCTTGTACGAGGCCACGATTCGAGTTAAACACGAGTGCCCGTACCGGGAGATCTCGGAACGACACCCGGACTTGACCATCCGTGAGTGGCCGCTAAGCGACTGTCAAGTACTGGAAATCACGTCAGAGACGACGCCGACTGATGAGCTGCGTGACGATATTGACCAACTCGGAACCGTTCTGCACGAATCGAAGGGTAACGAAGGGTATCACATCGTCACACAGTCGTGTCTCTGTTCACTCGAACAGTCGATTATCGACCGGTTTGAGAAACACAACTGCCTGTATCAGTCGCCAACGATCTACCGTCAAGGCTGGGAGCACTACACGGTAGTCGCGTTCGACGGCGAGGACATTCGAGAGCTGCTCGGTGATCTTCGCTCCGATAGAGAAATCGAACTGCTCTCGAAAACGTCGATTTCGGAAAAACAGATTCCACACAGTATGCTGGCTCCGGCGAACCAACTGTTCGAGAACATCACTGACCGACAGTTGGCAGCGCTCCAATTAGCACTGGAGAGTGGGTACTACGAACAACCACGGAAGACCTCGCTTCGAGACCTGGCCGATCAGACGGCAGTCGCTCGCTCAACGTATGAAGAGCACCTTCGAAAAGCGGAGAATAAACTCCTCACGAACGCGGGACAGTTCCTCCGATTGGTTACCGCGACATCGGCAGCCGACCCGCTACAAGTAGAGGAGACCCGACGAACCGAACAAGCCGCCGACTAGTCTGTCATCAGTTCGCCAGACAATCATCTAGCTTATAGCGCCATGTCACCGAATACTTACACACAAGAGCGCTACCGAACACAGTGACAGACGACCACGGCGGGTTTGAACACGCCCGAGAGAACGTTGACGGCCACCCGATGGTGAGTCTGCTCGGCTACGCCAAGCGCTACTGGCCGACCCTTACGCTCGGCGTGCTTGCGGCGTTTCTCACGAGGTTTGCCAGACTGGTCCCACCGATTGTCGTCGCGGCTGCGATCGATCGAGCGATCCGCGGATCGGCCGACGCGGGACTGCTGACCGACGTGGGTTTGCTACCGCAGGGCGAAATCACCGGCGAAGCGGCTCGGCTCGCGGTGCTCGAACAGCTCGTGCTCATCGCGGTGCTCGCGTACCTGGTCCGGTCGGTTGCGCGGTTTATCTCCCGGTATCTGCTTCAAGCGACCGCACAGAAGGTTCAGCGTGATCTGCGAAACGACACGTACGACCATCTCCAGCGGCTCTCGATGGACTTCTTCGCCGATCATCAGACCGGCGGTATGATGTCGATCCTCAACAGCGATATCAATCGGCTTGAGCAGTTCCTGAACACGGAGTTCCGACAGCTCATCCGCGTGGTCGCGACGGTCGGCGGAATCGCGATCATCTTGTGGACGTACTCGCCGAAGCTGGCGCTCATCGCGCTCGCGCCGGTCCCGGTCATCGGACTGGCTAGTAGCCAGTTTCTCACCTGGATCGAACCTCGATATAAATCGATTCGCGAGACAGTCGCTCGACTGAACACGCGGCTCGAGAACAACCTCGGTGGCGCCGCGGTGATCAAGTCGTTCGACCGGTACAGCTTCGAGGAGAGCCGAGTCGCTACGCAGAGCGAGGCGTACCACGACGAGAAGGTCGCGGCGCTTCGGATCCGACGGGGGTTCTTCGCGACCCTGCGACTGTTGACCGGCGTCGTATTCGTCCTCGTGCTCTACATCGGTGGCACCGATATCATCAGCGGCGTTCCCGGCGAGGCAGGGGCGCTGACCCTCGGCGGGTTCGCGCTCTTCTTCCTCCTGTTGCGGCGGCTGTACTCGCCGATGCGCCGGGTCGGGAAGTCGGCGAACAAGTACCAGCTCGCGAAGTCGAGCGCCGAGCGCGTGTTCGGGTTGCTCGGCCGCGAGCCCACGATCACCAGCCCCGACTCGCCGCACACCCCTGCGTCGATTGACGGAGAGGTCACGTTCGAAGACGTTACGTTCGCCTACGGGGACCGCGAGCCCGTCCTTCACGACGTCTCGCTCAACGTGCCGGCGGGGACGACGATCGGGCTCGCCGGGGCGACCGGGGCCGGGAAGTCGACGCTCCTGAAGCTTATTCCCCGGTTCCACGACGTCGACGATGGGGCCGTCCGGGTTGACGGGACCGATGTGCGGGAGTACGATCTACAGTCGTTGCGGGACGCCATCGCCATTGTCGAACAGAATCCGTACCTGTTCTCGGGGACCGTCGCGGAGAACATCGCGTACGGCGACCGCGAGACGCTTGAGGCCGAGTGGGCGGGAGAACCGGACGAAAGCGCCCGCGCTCGGGTCGAGCGGGCGGCCGAGGCCGCCGCGGCCGACGAGTTCATCGAAGATCTCCCAGATGGATACGACACGCAAGTCGGCGAGCGTGGCGTCAAACTTTCGGGCGGCCAGCGGCAGCGCCTCGCCATCGCCCGGGCACTGCTCAACGATCCCGAGATCATCGTTTTTGACGAGGCCACCTCAGACGTCGATACGGAGACCGAGGAACTGATTCAGGAAAGCCTCGAGCGGCTGGTCGAGGAGCGGACCGCGTTCATCATCGCCCACCGACTGTCGACGATCCAGAACGCGGACGAGATCGTTGTCATGGATCAGGGCCGGATCGTCGAGCAGGGAGGGCACGACGAGCTGGTTGCGGGCGAGGGAATATACGCGGATCTCTGGCAGGGGCAGGCTGACGCTGCTGCTGCCGACGACTGACGCTCGACCGGGGTGTCGGTATGTTCCCCGAATTATCCAAATATTGAGTAGCACTGAATTAGTGGGCGTGATATAAAATATTCTGAATAATCATATTCTGGAATATCATATCTAGAGATACCATCGACGAGATGTGCCACAATAAGGATAACTGGGTCGCTCTTATGTAGAGCTGCGGAAAGACCCCATAACAAGGCAGTCGATGGTGATATCGACAGATGCGCCTGTGAGATTCAGCGATCTAACGATCCCGAATGTATGAGCGGCCTGCTCCAAGCCTTGC
>NZ_SGTV01000065.1:0-5215 GCF_005435035.1 Halorubrum sp. SD690R
TCAAAAAAGCCCACGGACGTAGTGTCCGTGGGCTGAGTGGGAGTATTCTCCCGGATGAGTGGGCAGGCGGCGACCCGTGGTTCCCAGAGGATCGCTCACTCCAGTACTTCACGGTACGCTGGTGGGCTTAACTTCCGTGTTCGGAATGGGTACGGGTGTGTCCCCACCGCTCTGGCCGCCTTTATGCCGACTCTCGGAGTCGAACCGAGACTCTCTATAGAGACTCCTGTGTCGGTCGTGGTTCGATACCAACCGTGTATACGTGCGATCCAGATACCGCCTGAACTCATGCGAGTCGTGGCGCGTCAGCGCCAATGAATGTGGCTCGGTCTGTTAGTTCTCGTGGGCTTAACACCTCGTTGCCTCGGTGCGTACACCCCGAGTCTATCGAACTCGTCTTCTACGAGTGACCTCTGTGGTACCTCTTTTCCATGTGGGTTTCGAGCTTAGATGCGTTCAGCTCTTACCCCGTGTCGCGTGGCTACTCGGCATCTGCCCTTCCGGACAACCGATACACCAGTGGCGACCAAACGTAGTTCCTCTCGTACTATACGTTCGTTCACGTCAGGTACCTCACACCCCCAATAGATAGCAGCCGACCTGTCTCACGACGGTCTAAACCCAGCTCACGACCTCCTTTAATAGGCGAACAACCTCACCCTTGCCCGCTTCTGCACGGGCAGGATGGAGGGAACCGACATCGAGGTAGCAAGCCACTCGGTCGATATGTGCTCTTGCGAGTGACGACTCTGTTATCCCTAAGGTAGCTTTTCTGTCATCTACGGGTCCCATTCCGGAACCTCGTAGGTTCGCTAGACCACGCTTTCGCGTCAGCGTTCCTCGTTGGGAAGAACACTGTCAGACCATCTTGTGCTCTTGCGCTCTTCGCCGGATTCCCGACCCGGCTGAGATGATCTTCGGGCGCGCTCGATATCTTTTCGAGCGCGTACCGCCCCAGTCAAACTGCCCGGCTACCGGTGTACTCCTCCCGGAGTGAGAGTCGCAGTCACCGACGGGTAGTATTTCAATGCTGTCTGGGTGGCGCGCTGGCGCGCGTACCTCTGTAACGACTCCTACCTATGCTGCACATCGGCGACCACGTCTCAGCGACAGCCTGCAGTAAAGCTCTATAGGGTCTTCGCTTCCCCTTGGGGGTCTCCAGACTCCGCACTGGAACGTACAGTTCACCGGGTCCAACGTTGGGACAGTGGCGCTCTCGTTTATCCATTCATGCAAGCCGCTACTGAAGCGGCAAGGTACTACGCTACCTTAAGAGGGTCATAGTTACCCCCGCCGTTGACGGGTCCTTCGTCCTCTTGTACGAGGTGTTCAGATACCCGCACTGGGCAGGATTCAGTGACCGTACGAGTCCTTGCGGATTTGCGGTCACCTGTGTTGTTACTAGACAGTCGGAGCGCCCGAGTCACTGCGACCTGCTCCTTAGAGAGCAGGCATCCCTTCTTCCGAAGGTACGGGACTAACTTGCCGAATTCCCTAACGTCGGTTCTCCCGACAGGCCTTGCCTTGCGCTGGCAGAGCACCTGTGTCGGATCTCGGTACGGACATCGTGCTTGCCTTTTCACGGGCCCTATGTACAGCTGACTTTCGCTGTTTCGCGTTTCGCTCGCTTCGTGCCGTGACGGCGTCCACGAGTTTCCACGATTCGACCGGGCGAGTGCCCGGCTCAGCGTTCCACACGGCGTCGGCGTTTACTGCACGATGGCGCTGGAATATTAACCAGCTTCCCGTCGGTGTAGTCAAGTTGTGGTACACCTTAGGACCGGCTAACCCTCGGCTGAACGGCAGTGCCGAGGAACCCTTGCTCTTCAGGCCGTCGAGGTTCTCACCCGACTATCGCTGCTACTGTGACCAGGATTGTCGTTACTGGACGGTCCACACGAGCTCTCGCCCGGGCTTCCGTCCGACCAGTACGCCAACCTACGCGGTTGCCCCTGTCAAGGGCACGGCCAGGTCTCGGTGGTAGATTTGAGCCCCGATCATTTTGGGCGCCTCAAACCTCGGCCGGTAAGCTGTTACGCTTTTCTTAGCGGGTAGCTGCTTCTAAGCTCACCTCCCGGCTGTTTAGGGCTTGAGACCACCTTCGAATCGCACTTAATCTACACTTTGGGACCTTAACCCGGCTCTGGGTTGTTCCCCTCACGGTACACAGGCTTACCCCGCGCACCGGACTCCCTTCGTCTACAGCGCCTGCGGGTTTGGAGTTCGACAGGATGGCCGACTCCTCTCGGAGGCGGGTCATCCAATCGGTAGCTCTACCCCGCGGGCTACCTCGGAAGAGGTCATGCTTCGACATGTTTCGGTTGGAACCAGCTGTTGCCAGGCTCGATGGGCCTTTCACCCCTACACACGAGTCACGAGAGGGTATTGTAGAACACCAACTCTAACAGGCCTCCACGTGGCTTTCGCCACGCTTCACCTTGCTCGCGCGTAGATCGCCTGGTTTCGGGTCGCACCTGATTGACTCCCCGCGCTTGAACACGGTGGCCCTCGCAATGCTGCGGCCGTATCGGTTTCCCTGCGCCTTCCCGGGTTCGCCGGTTAGACTCGCCAATCAAGTGCACTCCCTGGGTCGTTTTTCAAAACGCACGACACGACGCCGGCTCGTCTCTCTTCCTACTAGAGGATCGCTCCTCGGTCGTTTCAAGAGACGCCTTGTACGCCCTGTCGCTCGATCGCCAGCTGATTTCAGGCCCTATTGCACCGCCCTTCTCGGGGTGCTTTTCAGCGTTCGCTCACGCTACTTGTTCGCTATCGGTCTCGAGGAGTGTTTAGCCTTCTCAGGGGATGCCTGAGATGTTCATAGAGGATATCCGACCCCTACTACTCTGGATTTGACGCCATCCGTACTGCTCTCTCATACGGGGTTGTCACCCTGTTTCACGCTCCGTTCCAGGAGACTTCTGAGAGAGTGTCGAGATTTGGTTGTCAACCCGAACACCACATTGGTCCGAAGACCTTCGGTTTGGGCTGTGTCGCGTTTACTCGCGGTTACTGACGACATCGCTGTTGCGTTCTTTTCCTGCCCTTACTGAGATGTTTCAATTCAGGGCGTTCCCTATTGCGCGTGGCAATTGTTGAACGGATTCCGATTAGGAAATCCCGTGTTCTTCCCCTCCATGCGGGTCCCACGGGCTTTTCGCAGCTTGGCACGTCCGTCGTCGGCTCTCGAGCCGAGCCATTCACCAGCTGGCACAGTAGCCAGTAGTGTGTCAGTCGACTCTCGAAGGAGAGTCACTGACGGTCAAGTGACATAGTGTCACCCGACTGTATATGGTTCACTGACGTTCCACGAACTCGGATGAGTTCAGTGGACGTCTGGATCGCACGTATACACGGTTGTCATTGAATCGCCCCGGGTGTGACGGGGCGTTCGTCGAACCCTTCCCATCCGCGGTTTCCCGGGATGGTGCATCGGTCGTCGTGTCCGAATCGAATCGCGTCTCCCACTTAAGGGGACGGATTCGCTTCGGACGGACATGGACTCACTGGGATTCGAACCCAGGGCATCCTCCTTGCAAGGGAGGCACTCTACCGCTGAGCTATGAGCCCACCTTCCCTGGTGGGAAGGTTCTCGCGTGTTGTGTGAGCCGTGGTCGTTCTGCGGTGTCCAAGCCGGTGGGTGGGCGGACGGTACACAGTCCAATGCGAATGAGTAGTGACCGTCGTGGTGACGGTCTAAGGTGAGCTCGCCCAGAGGGCGAGTCTCGGGTCGGTGGAGGTGATCCAGCCGCAGATTCCCCTACGGCTACCTTGTTACGACTTAAGCCCCCTTGCGAAGCCCAGATTCGACGTACGAGGTACGCCTCATCCGGACCTCACTCGGGTGCTTTGACGGGCGGTGTGTGCAAGGAGCAGGGACGTATTCACCGCGCGCTTGTGACACGCGATTACTACCGAATCCAGCTTCATGTGGGCGAGTTGCAGCCCACAATCCGAACTACGATCGAGTTTCTGAGATTACCGTCTCCTTTCGGAGTTGGAACCCTTTGTCTCGACCATTGTAGCCCGCGTGTTGCCCAGCACATTCGGGGCATACTGACCTACCGTTGCCCGTTCCTTCCTCCGTGTTAGCCACGGCGGTCCCCCTACTGTCCCCAGCTACCTCGCGGTACTGCTGGCAAGTAAGGGTGCGGGTCTCGCTCGTTGCCTGACTTAACAGGACGCCTCACGGTACGAGCTGACGGCGGCCATGCACCTCCTCTCTGAAGCTCGGATAAGGTCATCAACCTGATCGTCATTACTACAGTCGATGCTGGTGAGATGTCCGGCGTTGAGTCCAATTAAACCGCAGGCTCCTCCGGTTGTAGTGCTCCCCCGCCAATTCCTTTAAGTTTCATCCTTGCGGACGTACTTCCCAGGCGGTCTGCTTAGCGGCTTCCCTACGGCACAGCACCCACTCGTAGTGGGAGCCACACCTAGCAGACATTGTTTACGGCCAGGACTACCCGGGTATCTAATCCGGTTCGAGACCCTGGCTTTCGTCCCTCACTGTCGGATCCGTTCTCGCGACGTGCTTTCGCCATCGGCGGTCCGTCCAGGATTACGGGATTTCACTCCTACCCCGGACGTACCCGTCGCGCCTTCCGGTCCCAAGCCACGCAGTTTCTACCGGGCGCCCACCTGTTGAGCAGGTGGATTTCCCGATGGACTTGCGCGGCCAGCTACGGACGCTTTAGGCCCAATAAGATCGGCCATCACTTGGGCTGCCGGTATTACCGCGGCGGCTGGCACCGGTCTTGCCCAGCCCTTATTCTGGTACCGCCTTAGGGTACCGAAAAGCACAGGCGCTATGCCTGTGCACTTGGGATCCCCCTATCGCACTGTCGTGCAGTGTAAAGGTTTCGCGCCTGCTGCGCCCCGTAGGGCCCGGAATCTTGTCTCAGATTCCGTCTCTGGGTTCTCACTCTCATGACCCATACCGATTATTGGCACGGTGGGCCGTTACCCCACCGTCTACCTAATCGGCCGCAGCCACATCCTTCGGCGCCGGAGCGTTTGGCATACCACTCATTCCAGTGGTGGTATGGTATACACTATTAGCCTCAGTTTCCCGAGGGTATTGTGTTCCGAAGGGTAGTTTGGCCACGTGTTACTGAGCTATTCGCCACGAGTCTGAACTCGTGCGACTAGCATGGCTAAATCGGATCCCAATAGCAATGGCCTCCGGCAGGATCAACCGGAATGAGTATCCTTC
>NZ_SGTV01000066.1:0-4998 GCF_005435035.1 Halorubrum sp. SD690R
AACCGTCTCGGTAGCCGCTGCATTCAAGAACTCGTCGACCGAAGCTTCGTTTTGCAGGGCTTTGGAGCTTGTAGACACCGTCTCCAAACCCTGCTGCTTCGCACGTGAGGCTTTCTATGACAGGCTCATGCGCCTAGCAATCGCCTACGACGTGAGCGACGACAGGAACCGCCGGCAGGTGTATCGCACGCTCCAGCGGTACGGAGCCTGGCGGCAGTACAGTGTGTTCGAGGTCGATGTAACCAAGGCCGAGCGCGTCGAACTTGAAGACGAGCTTGAAGCCAAAATCGACCCGGACGACGGTGATCGCATCCGGATCTACCGGCTGTGTGAGTCCTGCCAGGACAAGACGACCGATATCGGTTCAGAGCCACCGGACGAACAGTCGAACGTGCTCTGAAATGGCTACGTCGACCCTTATTATAGGACTGTACAGCCCCGGTTGACGTAATCGGGGCATGATTTCGGCCACTGAGAAAGCTTTTTTACACCTATAGCTGTATTTTCACCCCCTGTCGCAGCGAGGAGAAAACCCAGCACGGGATTGAAACAGATGTGTTCTGACCTAGTGACACAGCCGGAAGCGCGTCGCAGCGAGGAGAAAACCCAGCACGGGATTGAAACGTCTTGGCGGTTGGTGTGTGGCTTACCTACGATATTGTCGCAGCGAGGAGAAAACCCAGCACGGGATTGAAACACGAAGATAACCGTGAGTAAGACGAGGAGCATCAGCGGTCGCAGCGAGGAGAAAACCCAGCACGGGATTGAAACGGGACCGAATCCGAGCCCATGGACGTGTACGGGGGTCGCAGCGAGGAGAAAACCCAGCACGGGATTGAAACGAGGACGGCCGGCTGGTCGTCGAATTGGAGGGGGTCGCAGCGAGGAGAAAACCCAGCACGGGATTGAAACGGCAGCGCGCGAGCTCCAACACGGCGTCCCGCTCTTGGTCGCAGCGAGGAGAAAACCCAGCACGGGATTGAAACCGCGGCTCGCGGGCGGCGTCCCAGCGGCGCGGCAGGTCGCAGCGAGGAGAAAACCCAGCACGGGATTGAAACGAGATACTCATCTTCGAATTCGCCACCCGACTGTCGCAGCGAGGAGAAAACCCAGCACGGGATTGAAACTCTTTCAGCCGGTCGATGGCGTTCGACGCGGTCGGTCGCAGCGAGGAGAAAACCCAGCACGGGATTGAAACAGTTCACTTTCGGGGACGGCTCGGCACCCGCGACGTCGCAGCGAGGAGAAAACCCAGCACGGGATTGAAACGGTTCTGCTGAGAGCCACTATCGTCTCCACCAGTTGTCGCAGCGAGGAGAAAACCCAGCACGGGATTGAAACCAATCAGTCGCGATGGTAAGTGAGCAGATGGGTGAGTCGCAGCGAGGAGAAAACCCAGCACGGGATTGAAACAACCGCTGCTCTCCTCCGCGAGCTTGCGCTTCCCGTCGCAGCGAGGAGAAAACCCAGCACGGGATTGAAACCTGGCGTCGGTAAAGGAGAGCCAAGCGTCCGGGTCGTCGCAGCGAGGAGAAAACCCAGCACGGGATTGAAACTTGTCGATCGTCGGCAGGGACTGCTGAACCTGCGGTCGCAGCGAGGAGAAAACCCAGCACGGGATTGAAACATGATGGATACGAGTGTGTCTACTGTGGCTCAGCTTGGGTCGCAGCGAGGAGAAAACCCAGCACGGGATTGAAACTGTTCGAGATCGTTTTTGTGGAGACGCTACTTCACTGTCGCAGCGAGGAGAAAACCCAGCACGGGATTGAAACGATGGGAGAAGGTAGACGAGGAGTGGGACGATATGTCGTCGCAGCGAGGAGAAAACCCAGCACGGGATTGAAACGGTTGTGATGGTCGTTCGACGGGTCTTCCATGCCGTCGCAGCGAGGAGAAAACCCAGCACGGGATTGAAACGCGACGCCGGCGTATGCGACCGACCTCACCGTTAGTCGCAGCGAGGAGAAAACCCAGCACGGGATTGAAACTCCCGGCCCACTCACGTCGTGTATGAGGTTCAGTCCGTCGCAGCGAGGAGAAAACCCAGCACGGGATTGAAACGGTCAGTCACGCCGCCGCCGAGCTGCGCGCCGAGAGTCGCAGCGAGGAGAAAACCCAGCACGGGATTGAAACGCCTTGGTGCGAAGGCGGGCGTGCTTGCGGGCGCGGTCGCAGCGAGGAGAAAACCCAGCACGGGATTGAAACGGACGTACTCGACTATGACCGACGACACCAACGTCAGTCGCAGCGAGGAGAAAACCCAGCACGGGATTGAAACTGTTGCGCGTCGCTCATAGGGCATCGATCATCGGTAGGTCGCGGCGAGGAGAAAACCCAGCACGGGATTGAAACGCAAGCATGAACACGACACTCAACACAGCCGCGCCGGTCGCGGCGAGGAGAAAACCCAGCACGGGATTTCAGTATTTATCTTATGATGATACAGTTTCTATTAACTAAATCCTCTGTATCTTACACCTACCGACCTACTAGATCCTGAGTATGTTGCCGGCTTGGTATCGTTAGTCCGAGATATCTGATCTCGACTATGTCGAGAAGGAAGTGCTTCTAACTACTTCATCTCATACCTGATTTGGGCAGATACCAATTTTGAACATCTACAATCGTAGATTACGTTGACGACAATATTACATGGGCCTTCGCGTCTTAGCATGCTGCGTATCCACGCAAAGCAGCCTCTATAGTGGTATTGCCACTGCCATTAGCATACAGCACTGCGAATTGAGAGTAGAGAGAGGCAGTATGTTTCAAAAAAGCGTGTGTGCTTGTTACTGTTGTTTGGTGTTTATGGCTCGTACGTCCGAAGGACTGTCTTTTCGCCGCCTATGTCCCCAATTATTTGGACATTGGAATCACTGTGTTCCACGGTTACAGTGTCGCCTACCTCTTCTAGAGTTCCAGAGGGTGGCGTCCCGGTATCATCAGTCGCGTTGACAGTAACGAGATCCACATTTCCTTGACTAACTAGTGTTACCGTAACATGGGAACTATTAGGTTCATCAATTGAAACTCCAGCATTTGCGTTCTGGCCGAGGCTATCACCGAGTCCAAGCACGAACGTCCCGATCACAGCCGCTAAAATTACGGTTATGGCGACCATGAGTATAACCCCTATAACGGGGCTGACGGCCCGTTCACTGTCTTGGAATGCTTTTTTGATGTTCATGATTTCGTTGTATCGCCAACGGAACAGATACGAAGGTTAACGACACTCGGGTACAGAATACTAGGTGCCTTGTGAGGCCCTACATCGTGTAGACCCGAGGTGGTAGGATGACCTTCCATCCTGCCGTTACCTTCAGTTCGCCCGCTGGTATGCTCTAATATACGCGAAGTACAGGTATAAGTACTCTGATCAAGATATCAAATATAAAAACGACTCACAAGATGTATCGCTCAGGGTGTTAATATATAAGTATGGAACCGACGGCACGCTCAGTAGCGCGAACCTACTCCGACCGGGAGTATGCCGATCCGTGGGAGAAGGTCGAAGACTACCAGCGTGTCCAGGCATATGCTGCTGAGCACCCGAAGGCTGGCCGGACCGCGGTCGGGACCGCGCTTGAACTCCCGGCTGGGCGAGTTCGGCCATGGCTCAATGGAGGAAAACCTGACTCAGTCCACGGAATTGACGCGGCAAGCGCCAACGGCTGGCTTGATCCTAGCTCCAAAATGGCGGGCGCACTCGTCGAGGTGCTCGCTCACATCCTTGCGGGTGGAAGTATCAACGAAACGTTCGTCCCTGCAATCACGATCGGACGCCGGGTTGATCGCGAGGCGATCGAGGCAGCATTCGCGGCGGTCGGCGTCGACGCACACTGTCGCCATGTGAACAGCGACGGACGCGCGACCGAACTGTACCCAGCAACGGACGCCTCGGTACTCGGGCGGTGTCTCGTCGCCATGGGCGCCCCACAGGGCGCAAAGACGGCTCTTGATGCCGTCCCGGCGGTCGTCTGGGAGAGTCCCGAGTCGATCCAGCGCCGGTTTGTCGAGGTGTACGTCGCGCACCGTGGCCTACACTTTGAGACGAAGGCGACGACACGCATCCAAGAGGAGCGCCCGAAGTCATATATCGTCGATCTTCACAAACTCATCAGCGAATCCGTCTCCAGTCATGTCTCATACGGGGAGCGAGGGATCACTATTTCGGCGAACGCCGCTCGTGAACTCGGGTTCGCTTGACCAGTGGGTGTTCAACGGCGATATAGTGGTTGACACCCTTCGGGACCGTGTACCCGTCCCCGGTGGTCGTGTGTCACCCACGTGAGTCTTGATGCCGTATCCAGCACACCGAATGAACTGGGCCGGTCGCACAGCAGAAAAGCCCCTTCGGTACCGTCGGAGTTATGCGAACTGAGGGTGTCATAGAACAGTTCAGATACCTGTTGTATAGCGATCTCTATCAAGAGTAGTTCTCGCTCTCGACAGTATTGTTCGAACTCAACCAGGCAAGCGTTCTCTCACGGTGCCTGTAACAACCATTCTATGGTACATCCTAACGTACAGGAAACAGGGGTTTCTGAACACTCATCTTTGAACGTTGTCATGTTGACACTATTAATCCCGAAATCGGTGGAAGAAGCGTTCTACGAGGGGTTTACGGTATCAATCGAACAGGGGAGTGATTCACAGAGGATAATGAAGGCAGCGTTCACACCGTTTGAACCTCCAGCGGAGAGCGTAGCGTCTGCGACTAAAACTCTCCTTTCCGTTTACACACCGTCTCAGCCGCCATTCTCGGTCGATAAAGTGTTAGACACTCAACGTTCAAAGCCGAGTGAACCGTAAAATCAAATCTATAAGCTTCTTCCCGAACTCAGTGAAGCACTACTATCCGCAAATTGGGCTCTGTTGACTCGATGGAAACGCTGCTACCCTAGCAGAGCGTGAAACAAGATATGGGGCGCAAGAGACCGACCTGGATTTCGTGCCACAGAGCACGTTCTGTTGACTGGTCCGTGTGCGAAAGAA
>NZ_SGTV01000067.1:0-4589 GCF_005435035.1 Halorubrum sp. SD690R
GCTTCTTTCGCACACGGACCAGTCAACAGAACGTGCTCTGTGGCACGAAATCCAGGTCGGTCTCTTGCGCCCCATATCTTGTTTCACGCTCTGCTAGGGTAGCAGCGTTTCCATCGAGTCAACAGAGTCACTCATCGCTATTGTCGACAGCGCAGACGATACTGGCGCGTTTCCGCTTAGTACGGAAACGCCATACACGCCACCGAGCCGCCTGCTTTCATAAATTCATCTGTTGATACATGGAGAGTCTCATACCCGTGTGACTCGAGCGCGTGGATAGTTTGGTGGTTTGACTCTTCGATGACAACGACGTCACCTGACAGCGAGTGGCAGTTACACGCGAAGTGATCCTGTGCTGCCTCTGGTGAGACTTCTATCAATGTTTCAAATAACGTGTCAAGTTTTTCCCGGCCTGCGTCAGTAAACGCGTCAGGACACACAACGGCCGTCTGTTCGTCGATAGCTGAAAAGCAAACATCGAGATGGTAGTATGAGTCGTCAGTGAGTTCAAGCGGAACGACGCCGACATCGTAGCGGTCTGCTATTTCCCGGTATGCCTCGAGGTCAGTTCGTGGCCCGTAACCACCCCAGAGGAGGCGACGCCCCGGATGCCAGCGGGCATCGCCGCACCCCTCGAACGGAACATCCGTACGAAGCTGTTCAGTTGGAATATCCCGGTTGGTACACCACTGCTTGAAGTAAGCAGGCTCATCATGTCGTTCTTCAGTTGCCATCTGCGCGAGCAGGAACCCGTCGCGATCTGGAAGCGAAAGGGCATGATTCGAGCAGAAGGTAATGTCTGGGAGTTCCCCGGGCGGGGCAACTTCGACCTCGCTAAGATCGTCCCAAACCGCGTCGACATCCATGATCGAAACGTCGGCCAGATCCTCATATCTGGATACGAGATCGTGCCACTGTTGGTTCGCAGTGGAACTGTCCACGCCGGACACCATGTACGGATTAATCTCGTAGTCGACGGAGAAATGCGTCGGAGTAGTAAATAAGACTGATTCGTCTCTGGATCGTCGTGAGAATGAGTCAAGTGGCGGAAGCGCATTCGGGTCAACGTAGAGGTTGTCAATCATCGTGAACAGACACACTACCTCATCACCTGCTAATAAGACTTGGGCAACAGTAGCTTTCGCATGAAATTCCAGCTGTTTGTTTGCTAATTTGGCTGCGAAGTGTGTCAAATAGCCAGTTCTGGTGGTGATATCTGTCTATATAAATATACACAATTAGAGCGACCCGTATCAACTTGGGCCCCCTAGAACGTCAGTGGAGGACGTCAAAAATACTGAGTAGAGCAATACTGAGGGAGGCAGTCACTGCGCCACACAATGCAGGTTATGTTACCAAGATCATGTAAACGAAATATTGAGTCCAAGCCAATTCCCAGCTGAGGGTGGCGGTATAAATTTATATTTTTTCTAATAAAAGATCAACTACCGTAGTCGTGGGGGAGCTATCACAGGTCGGGTTTGGGCCTGGAGCATATCACATACAAATATGTGTTAGATGCCTTATTCCTCTATCTGAGAAATCTAGGAAAGACGCCTTTCTTACATATCTGAGTATGAAACCTTACTCAGTAGTCTTATTTAGAGATCTTACTTAGAGGTCTAAGATAGATAAGAGTCATAGATGAATGTCTGACGTATACTTATGTGGTATGTCTCTAATAATGCTGTATGCTCTCGTACACGGTTTACAGCGAGGCTGGCGGCGTCGGGAAGACGTCGCTAACCGCGAATATCGCCTGTGCGCACGCCCGAGCGGGGCTTGATGTGTTGGTGATTCCGCTCGATCCACAGGACGGGAACCTGAGTCGGCTGTTCGACGTCGACGACGACCGGAGTGATTCAGCAGCAGACAGTCTCGTGCGACACCTTGTCGATAACCCGGGTGGCGACTTCGACGATCTGATCCGGACGGCAGAGGGTATTGATATTATTCCGGAACACAACACCCTTTCAGATCTCTCAGACCACTTAGCACGAGAGAAAAGTCGGGCGGAAGACTTCGGCGATGCGTACAACATCTACGCGCAACTCCGGCGTGTCCTCGTTGAGAACGATGTGCCGGACCGGTATGATGTTCTTATCTGTGATCCTCCAGCAACGGAGTCAGATCATCTCTATAATGCGATCTATGCGACGAGGAACCTCCTCATTCCGTTTGAGCCGTCCGCAAAGGGAGAAGCGTCCGTTGAGGGCTTAGAGGAGCTTGCGACGAACTTCGCGGATGAATTGAATATCGAAGTTGGGGTGCTTGGAGCCGTCCCAATCGAGTTCAAGGGGACGAGAGATCAAAACGAGATCGTCGAGGACGTGCCCTTCGAGGTTCCGGAGGTGATCGGCGACCGAACATCGATGATGGAGGGCTGTTGGCGACACCAGTGTAGTGCGTTTGAATTTGTGCGAACGCACCGGAGCCGACGCCGCGACTACGAGGTTGAGACGCTGGCAAAGTTCGATCGAATTGCTCGCTCGCTTGAGACGCAGGGCGGCATTGTGGCGCCTTCGCCGCCTGAGCCAGGCGCGTTGGACGATCCTGAGGAGGTGACCGTCTGATGGGGGGATTCAAAGAGGGCACTGTGAATGGGTGGGAGGACGAGGAAGAGGACGACGATGAGCCGGAGGTCGAACCCGCTTCCTCGTCCGACATGGACTCGAAAAGCGACCAGGCAGAGACAACTGAGGTGGAGATAGAGACTGGAGCGAGCAGCAGCGCCGACAATAGCGGACGCGACACAGCAAGGAGTGACATTCCGTGGATATTACGCCGAAACAGCATCACAGACGGGCGAGAACAAACGGTCCAGCTCCACCTCCAAGAAGACACGCTGAACGTCCAGCGGACACAGAAGTCGATTATTGAGAGCCGACTCGGAGAAAGCGTGCGGAAAGCGGATCTCCGTGAGGCAGCGCTGCTGGTTGGACTTCAACACACGGATGATGTTGTCGACGTGCTCGAAGGGTGGGGATACGCGCTCGAATGATATCGCAGTATATGGTTTATTAGACAGTCAGCATTCACGGACAGCCGGCCGACGATAGCTACTCATCCGCTGAGAAAATGTCGCTGCCCACGTCAGAGAGTTCACCCGCCTCCTTGTGGGCATACATCTTCGATGTCGTTGATGGATCCTCGTGTCGGAGGACCCGTTGCGCGTCACTGAACCCCGCTGCATCGTAGTACGCCTCACCAACGCCACGGCGAGCGCCGTGGAGGGTGAGATACGCTTTCGAGTCGTCTGAACAGTCCACAGCGGCTGCCTGAGAGTGCTTTTTGAGCGTGTATCGGCCGCCTTCCGTAGTTAGAGCCGGCGGGGTGAGGTCCCGTTCACGAAAGGCATCAACGAGGTCTGCGGTGCCGAGACTCGTAACCGTGTCAATAGTCTCTGGATCGGCGTCACGCTCCTGAAGTTGACTTCGCGCAGCATCCCGCAGGGATGCGAGGTGGAACGAAGGGAACACGGGCCACGCATCGGTGGGCGGGTCGAGGAGCGTCTGCCAGCGGTTGAGGGCACTAACGGGACGATCTGTCAGCGGTGCCTTCTCGATTTGCTGGCTTTTGCCGAGGACTGTCAATACCTCCTGGTCAGTATCGATATCCCCCCATGTGATTCCCGTCCGCCGGTCATCGCGACTAGAGGCGAGGACCTCGGCACCGCGGACGCCAGAGAATCCGATGACGTAGACGAGCGCCCGGTCACGGGCAGCTGTGAGTGCTTCTCGGCTCTGCGGATCCGCATCAATCGCCGCATACGCTCGCTCGTCGACGTACGAGACGATTGTCTCGCGCTGCTGGGTCGACCAGAACTGCTGTTTGCTAGAGTCGGTTGCGGGCCGGTCAGGCATTTCGTCTTTTGCGCGGTCGGTATCCGCGGGGTTCTCTGGGATGTACTCCCACTGCTGGCAGTAACGGAGGTATGCGGAGACGAGCGAGTAGTAGTTCCACGCAGTGGCTGCTGTGATCCCGTCCGTGTCATTGCTGGCTCGACGGGCATTCACCCGTCGGGCGAGGTGACCGGCATACCGGGCGAGGTGACGACTGTCGACCGCTTCTACGGTAGTCACGCCTTGGCCATTCATCCATTCGATCCAGTCCGGGACGACGCGTTCGAGCGCTTGAACGTAATTGCCGGATCGCTGCGTCGTTCCGTCCTCGGACTCGCCAAGCGTCTTCGCCTTGGCGTCGAGAAAATCGGTCAGGGGCTCGTCGAGTGGCGTTTCACTAGTCGTGTCCCCAGGTTGAGGGCCGTCAGTTGGCTGTACCATCGATTTAGCTTCACCGACAGCGGGCATCCTCAAAAATCTACTTGTGACTACTACACTAATCCAAAGTAGGTGCGGGTATTAGCTATAATAGCGTATGAGCTCTTCTGAAGCTGATTTTCATACGATCAAGCCTCACTACTTGTCTGGTAAATCTTATTTCGATATATAGAATCTATAGGTGTGGAAGTTGAGACTACAGCGGGTGTGAGATGTGTGATTTCGACTGAATCGGTGCGCAAACCTCGGTTGAGCGATGCCTCCGAGAGCGGTTTCGTATCGGTCATCGAACCATTACGGGAACTGACC
>NZ_SGTV01000068.1:0-4205 GCF_005435035.1 Halorubrum sp. SD690R
TTCTATTACCCCAAGTTCCGCAAGTTCCGATAGCCTCTGGCCGAAGGCAGGACGGTCTTCATGCATACCCGCTTTTGCCGGGCCAGAGGCACTAATGCTCCTGGTTCCGCCAGTCTACTGAAGAGCGTCGGTTGTTGATACCACGTTCAGAGAACTGGGGGAGTCTAGCGACTTTTTCATTGGGCTCATACTGAATTTTGGACTCATTGTTGGAGTGGTCGTGTTTCAGTGGAACATCGTTGAGATCGCACTGGTGTATCTCATCGAGGTAGCGATTATCCAGCTCTTCTTTTTTCCTGTTGCGTTGTTTACTCCGAAACCAGTAGACGGTCGGGACGGAGACATGTGGGACACCGACCCGACCCCACGTCAGCTGATTGGCTTGTTCCCACCAGTATACTGGCGAAATATCAAATTTGTCTGGTCCAAAGTTGTTTTCAATGCCGTGATTGTCGGCGTTATAATCCGCTCTGTTGCCTCCAGATACAGTCTTAGTTCGGACCTACCCGTGTCAGTCGGCCTCGCGATCGCTGGCATCGTGCTGTTTCAGCTGAGCCGTGTTTGGCGGCACTTTGTTGCTGAGCAATCATACAAACAGAAATCACCGACAGACCCGCTGGCGTTTGTGTACGCCCCACTTACTGAATTGTACTTGATATTTGTATACGTACTCGCCCCCGTGACGTTGGTTTTAGCCGGTATCGCATTCGCAATCGATAGCGACCTCAACTCATTGCCTACACTGCTACTGTATCTGATCCCAATGGGATTTATTCGGGCGTGGATAGGAAGCTTGGATCCTCAGACAGACGATTTTGAGGTGAATTTTAATTGAAGAGTGCGGCCTTGTGGAACTCTTCAGCAATTGACATTCTCCCCGCGCTGAAGCGCGAGGATTCCCACGGCACCGCACCGCTGGGTTGGGATATTGTGGTTCACGACGTGACCTGTTCTTGAGGTACAAACGCACCAGTTTCTTTGTCAAACAAGAGCGTCGATGGCTGTGCCAACCAGCCGTTACTCCTATCCACCGAGAGATTCGGTGAACTCGGAGATACTTTCTGCCGAATGTTCTCAGCACCGTTCACGTCCGCGTTCGCCACAGTCCCGCACTCATCGCAGACATACAGTCCGCGTTCAACACGGTTTGCGTCACGCTTCCGACCACAGCACGAACACGGCTTCGAGGTATCCCGCTCAGACACTTGTTCAATCGTAATACCTTCCATTTCGGCTTTGTATTCGAGAAGGTCTGTGAACCGGTCGAACGCCCACGAGTGTAGATCAAGATTCCCGTGTATGCCCCAGTCCTTTGACTCGGCGTTCTCCTCATCCTCACGGATGCCAGAGAGATCTCCCACCACGATAGTTCCAACTTCCTCGTCAACACACCGCTGGACGATACGTTTCGAGAGTGTGTGGAAGTAGTGGGTACGGCGAGCCGACTTCTTCTGGTTCAGCCCGGTGGCCTGATCGGAATTCGAGTCGTCACACAGAGCGATTCGCTTGCTGAAGTAGTAGTCGTCCTGTTTCAAGCAGTTCAGCGGGTACAGCTCGCTGTGACCGTCTTCATACGCGAGCGCGGCAAAGTTGTTAATACCGAGACCAACACCCACCGTCTTCTCACCGGGGGCTTCATCCACGTCGACCTCGACCTTACAGACGAAGTGTAGTTCCCATTCGTCGCCCGTCCACACAATCTTGGTTTGTTGGACGTTCTCCACGGCGGAGAGGTCAACGTCGGGGCGAGTTTGGTGCGTACACAGGACAAAATCCGACCAGTACTCTTTCAGGTTCGATCCTTTTGAGAGTCGGACGCGGTTGTACTGGGTGTCGAGTTTGAAGCCTTTCTGCTTGAACGTGACTGTGGAACGCGGGTGTTCGTCGCCGTGTTTACGGTAGCCGGGCGGGTTCGCTCTCGTGTCTCCGTTACGTCGTTTGCCGTACCAACCGTTGAACGCCTCAGCGAGTTCTTGAAGGACTCGCTGACTTGACTGCGAATGCAGGTCATCATAGCGTTCGTGGGTTTTGAGGTACGTGGTGAGTTCGTTGTGGTTGGGAATGTGACCGATTTCATCCCAGATCCGACTACACGTCCACCGTCCGACGTTCCAGAGTTTCGAGGCGGCGAACCCGAGCGAATCAAGGTCGTCTTGCACCCGAGACTGGTTCCGTATGGAAGCAGTATAGGTGCGGGTAACGACCTGTTTCGCTATACGTAACCTATGTAGACCAACTTACTTGATGCTATGTATTTGCTCAGCGTGGAATATCCAGCCGTGCCATCGAACGGTGGACTGTGAAGGGTAGTGTCGGATTCATCCCCGCGCTAAAACGCGAGGCTTTCTCCTCAATTCTCCGTAACCGTACCACTGCGATTACCGTCGATACAATCTACGATGTCACCATCTCTTTTTGACTCTCTCGCAGTTGGGTGAACGCTTCTGCTAGGGTCGCAAGGATGAGTAACGAAAACGGGAGTCCGACAACACCAGACAGCAGGATTCCTATTCCTTCCCCGGCAATGGCACCGACCACTAACGATGTCATGGCTGTTAACACACCTGAGATGAGCCCAATCCCAGCGATAATTATCACTAAGAGTCCAAACAGTCGAAACCAATGGCCGCGCGTTAGTTGCCAGCTATCCCGAAACCCGGCGATAAAGTTCTTGTCCTCTACCGCGATGTACACGACCGTAAAGATGAACGCGACGTATGCGATGATTCCAGGAATAACAAAGAGCACTGACCCGACGAGCATGAGAACCGCGTATATGAGCCCCCCAACGAGCGAGTTCAGGAGGACCGGCACAATGTTTCGCGTGTAGTACTCTGACGGAATTTCCTGTGTATGACCGCCGACAAACGTTCGAATCGTGACAATCGTGAGCCATTGAAGCCCCAGCAACAGGAGAATAGCTGCGCTCACGGAAACAGCAAGCGGGGCGTCGATTGCCGGGAGAGCTACGTTCTCTGTCGGCGTACCTGACTGCTCAAGCCCCGTGACGACAGCACTATAAAACGGAATCTGCCACGCAGCCCCGATCAGCAAATATGCGACCAGCAACAGCAAGCCGTTACGATTCGCGACACGGCTGATTCCTCCCGCAAGCGATGAACCAATATTGAGTGTCACGCTAGATCCATCTCGTGTTGATGTGATACATTGTACTGACGCGTTTCACTATCTGAAACTCGGCGTTTCACGGAGGCGTGTTGGAACTTATCAGGTGCGAGACTTAGAGCCAGAATATGAAGTAGTAATTTAGCAACCAAGCGGAGGGACATCACCCTAACGGAGCGGTTCGAGGTTAAGAAGCGACGGATTTGTAGACTGGTCTTCCGATCAGGAATAGGCCTAAGATGCCGAATATAAGTGGTAGAGGGCTACTCTGTTTCTTAAGATACGATTTCGAGGGCGAGCCTTGTACGACATAGGCCGTGGTTGTCTCCCCGACATTGTACCGGTCAATTCTGTCTCCCGCGGCAGTCCTTGTGTCGGACGCTTTTGTTCCTATTCCCGGTCTGATGTTGTCGGAAGTATAGTCGGTTCCGTTGTACGTGTAGCTGTAAGTGACGTGGGGGGTGTACCTGTCCCCCCTTTTTGAGGAATCCATGGTGACTTCTTTGCTCTCTACCGTGGCTTCAATCTGTACCCCGGACGAGAGACTTTGTTGCTGAGAGTATCCCATGTACCCAGCAACTCCGAGCAGCACAATCCCCAGTATTATACTTATCAGAGACAGCTTCGACATATTGGCGATTGTTTAGACTATTGAATAGTAATTTCGACGTATTTCTCACTACGCAACACATACAGCTCTCATTAACCGCTGTTTCAGGCGAAAATATATCTGAAGAATGGGATTTCAACAGAGCCTTTCTCCGTGATTTTACTACTGTGATGGCGTTATAGTGTACACTATGGAATCGGTGAGATGCCGACCCGAACCACAAGGGGCGGTGAACTGCGGAGGTTCACCCGGCAATGACACGGATTCCGATGGGGCGTTGTTGACCGCGCCACAGCCGTATAAAGGAGAGAAAACGAGAGTTTCGCCCGTATGTTTGGGGGGCATTCGTCTTTAGCTAAGCGAAGAACCGCATGACAGCAGCGGCTTATCGAGGCTACTTTTTGAGAGGAATGAGGAGGCGGCAAGTGTGCACCAAGACGCCTCCTCATCAAGAATCATGCGTCGGCTT
>NZ_SGTV01000069.1:0-4005 GCF_005435035.1 Halorubrum sp. SD690R
TTGAGGTGGGCTACTCGCAGTCGGCAAATGGAACCGGGTTCGGACTGAATATTGTCAAACAGATTGTTGATGCTCACGACTGGCAGATTCGCGTTACGGACGGGACGGACGGTGGAGCACGGTTTGAAATCACGAATGTTAATTTTGTGGATGAATAGACGTTAAACTCTTGTGTAACACATTGCTGATGGACTGTAGTCTGGCGATTTGCGGGTGCGTAAATCAAATTGGGGTTCACCAGTAGTCGAGACTGGCTCTCTCAATACATAGAGTCCAAGCCAGTTGCTCGATTGCCGTCAAGCCGCATGATACTCAGGACAACCCACGCACGAACTCAGAAGTCACACTGAGGAAAAGTACGACTGACCGAAACGAAGCAGGTCTCGGTCAAATTCGTCCGGGTCGTCGACTCGAAAGTGAAAGAGCTGATTTCGCATATCTCCGACTTCAAGCACTAACTCGCGAATCACGTCCTGTTGATCATCGAATAGCGGTTCAAATTCCGCCCAGTGAATCGAGATAAATTGGGCATAGTGTGCGTAACTGCAATGCTCGATTGACGCCGGTGTTGGCAGTGGGTGTTCCTCGTCGAACGTTTCGGCCAACTGCTCTGACAGCGAGTCGCCGAACACTCGCGTAAAAATATCACGCAACTGCATTTCGATCGACTCGATCAACAGAAACGGTTCAAGCATCTGTTTCAGCCGCGTGAGGAGATCGTAGTCAGTCAAGATGCGCCACTCGTCGTCTCGATCGACCACAATGTACGTGTACTCTGCGAGTGAATCGAATACGGCGAGAAGGTTCTCGTCCCCGCTGATGGTGTGTGCATCTTCGACGGCCGCTCCGACCGAGATCTTATCGAGCGTTTTGTGCCCGACCTCTAGCCGCTGGAATGCAAGGAGGGTCCGGACCACGGACCTGTAGGTGACAATCCCGACGAGTTCGCCGTCACGCTCGACACCGATCTGAGTGTAGCTGTTCTCGAACATCCGACGGAGTGCTGATTCGAGCCCGAGGTCATATTCGACGGTCTGAAGGGTGTTTTCGATGGGCAGGTCAGCGATTGTGTACATAGATGCTCGGAACGTTGGCCCGTAGCTAACTATGCGTTTCCGTCCGTATCCAAATGACCGCTTTGTCCAGGTAGTATTCGATGTCTCTAGGTTATTCAGTAGTCCGAGAGACTCGATTGTTCATGTGGCTGTCTGCCGGTGAGAACGTACGATGCAATAGTTCTAAAGAACTCTGCGAGGAGGACAAGCAGTATTGGGCCAAGAAAAATCCCGTAGAACCCGAACGCGATCGGTCCGAGAATATAGGCAAACATCAGTAGGCCCACATGTGTCCGGTTACCGCTCACATACGGGCGAATTAGAAAGTCAGGAATCGTATCAACGACTACGAAGGCTAAAACGAGAAACAGGATCACGAAGCCGAACGCACTTGCCTGACCACTGGTGACAGCAGCTATCGCAAGAATTGCTCCGACAGGGAGGTACACTATTTTCATTCCCACAACTGGAATTAAACTTCCTGCTCCTGTGAGTGCGCCGACTAGGGGCGCAAATGGAACGTTTACTGCTCCTGGTGCAACGAGATTGTATCCAGAAAAGACAAGAATTCCGATGATACCCGTCACAAACGCGTTTAAGATATTACCGAAGAGGATGGAAGACAGTTCATCATCAACAGCTACCGCGTATGACTCAACAACACCTGATTCATCAAAATTGTCGAGGAACCAGCCTCCAAGCCGTGAGCCGTCGGTAAGCATATAATATGTCCCGGCCAGAAGAATGAATCCATGGAGTGCTGCGTTTGCGATGAACCCGACTGAACCGGTCAGTGTAGCAACTATTTGTTCGGCCCATGTCTGAACTGCGGGGTCGTTGAGGATTGCCACGACTTCCTCAGGACTCAGTCCCAGTATATCACTAATTTCTAGTCCTACGAGTGGACCCGGGAGTCCACTTCCTTGTGCCGACTGTAGTGCAGAGATGTATGCTGCACCGGGACCATCCCCTCCAGCGAGCCGTTGGATTTCGGGTACTACCAGTACAAGGGTGTATGTAAGCAAAAAGAGAAACGGCAGTAGGAAAATAGCAATTGTAACCATAGCAAGAACTTGACGGCGATAGGGGATGCGATAGCCTTGGAGTCGCGACGGGAGCGAGAGGTTCTCGAGTTTACGATAAATTGGGCGGCTTGCGTAGTAGAGAAAGATTGTAAATATGAGCGTTGCCTGAAACTGGATTAAAACAAAAATGACAGCAGCTACTAATCCTAATCCCCCAATTCCGAAGATGATCCGCCGCCGTAGTCCTGAGCTATATTCCATTTACCTACCAATTGCCACATTGCAAGAAAGGTATGTTGGTGTGGCGTGGATGACTTTTTGTTTGTCAGGAATCGTACGTGTTTACCCCGGAGTCTCGACAGCCGGCACAGCGTGAGCCCGTGAGATCAGTTCATTGTTACTGACGGCTCGACGAAGCTCTTCGTATGGATTGCGTCCCTGCTGGCGCCACGTCGCCAGCAGGGACAAGACCGTCTCGTGAACGAACATTCCTCGATCGTTACGCAGCGTTCCGATGATTTTCCGGAGAACCACTGGCTCACGAAGTCCGTTCTCTGCGGCATTGTTTGTCGGAGAGACCGCTGGCTCACCGACGAAGGTGAGCCAGTGGTCGAGACCTCTTTCGATCTTCCCCAGCAGTGTTGCCACTGGTCCGTCAGGTACTGACCGGTCAATCAGCGATTCAAGCTCTCTTCGCGCCACACGCTGGAGATTTGCTCTCTCACGAGGACTTGGGTCGCTCTCCAGCCGAGCCTGGAGAGCGACGAATAGCTGTCTGAGAGCCTGGTAGATCGGTTCACCTTCTGGCTGCTTTTCGGCGGCGTCCTCAGCCTCTCGAAGAATGTGCGCCCAGCACCGCTGGAGGTTGCTGCTGAAAGCTGGGTACGCCGTCCACCCGTCGCAGACGACTGTTCCCGCGAAGTCCTCGCCGAGGACTTCCGCGGGAACATCACTTCCGCGACTCTCTCTGACCGCGTACAACGTGTGTTGAACGGTCTGAAACGTCCAAATCCACGCTTGTTCACCGTCGCGCTTGATGCCTGTCTCGTCGATGTGAACCACGTCAGCATCCTGAATCTCTTGACGGATCTGCTCGTACTCACAGCGACCGGCGCGCGCAGCGCGCTCGGTCGCGTGCCACGCGGATGCACCCGAGAGTTCGAGTCCGTGTAGTTGCTCGAAGCGATCAGCGATCTTCCGGTAAGGAAGGCGGTGATCGTACCGTGACAGAGCTGATTGAGCGATGACGTTCACCCCGAACTGCCCCTCATCGGGGCAGTCGGAGTGAGCCGCAACTGTCTCTGTTCCACAGGAATCGCACTGGTAGTAGTGGCGGTTGTACCGGGTGATTTCTGGGGGCTGGGGATCAGGGATCTCCTCGACGAGTCGGGGGCTGACGCCCACCGACTCGTCGAAGTGGTCGCCACACTCAGGACAACAGTCACAGGTGACTTCGATTTCTTCGTCAGGATCGGCCGTAGAACGCCACTCCGGATCGTGACCGCCCTTCCGACCGGGAGTGCCACCGTCAGTTCGGACATCGTCGTCTTCGTCATCTTGCGAGGTCGGGGACCCGTCGGTCCCCGACCGTCGCTTGCTGGGTGGGGTGTGCGGATTCTCGTATTTGCGAAGACGTGTCTCGAGTTCTTCGATCCGCTCGTCTTTCTCTTGTAACTTCTCTCGGAGCTGTGCGTTGTCTTGTTCAAGCTCTTCGACTCGTTGTTCAAGTTGTAAAAACCGGGAGAGCAACTCCTTTTTGGTGAGATCATCTCCGTTCACAGATCCCATCTTCCAGTACCGCTCTTCAGTAGACTGGCGGAACCAGGAGCATTAGTGCCTCTGGCCCGGCAAAAGCGGGTATGCATGAAGACCGTCCTGCCTTCGGCCAGAGGCTATCGGAACTTGCGGAACTTGGGGTAATAGAA